>JAESRJ010000239.1 GCA_016764715.1 Kordiimonadaceae bacterium
GAGAATGTCACGGCAGAACCCCGATCCGAGCTGCACTTGCTGAACACGCAACGTTCCACCAGCAGGCTGCTCTCACTCCCGTCCAGGGCACTTCCCGAGGAGCTGATGGAGATCGGCCCCGCCTGGCTTTCGTTCTTAACCGTCGTGAAGACGTTATCCACAAATTCAATAACGTTGATAAGCCCTCCGGTCACGACTTGGAAGCCGTGTTTCTTGGCCTCTTCGATGGCGTAGGCCACGGTTAGCAGCTCTGTCCGCGCGACGTTTAGGAAGGCTTTATAGTCTTTTGCCAAATCAATCGCAGGCTTTTGTTCTGCAGCACCAGTGCCGCTCCAACTGCTTTTACAGTTGCCTTGGGCGCAAGGCTTGTCTTCATCATCATAGGATAAGGCAGGAAAGGCCAAAGCCGCGGCCAGTAGTGAAGCGCTTAAAAAACCAAGGCGCATAGTGTGTCCCCTCATATATACAGACATTTTCTGATTGCTATCATAGCTAGTTGCAAACGCAGGGCATTGCAAATTTTGGTGATGATACTTATATGAACTTTAGGAGGGGAAGCGTTGTGTTCGCTGTGAAATCTGATGTGGAGCAGTAAATTGCTGTTGGCACATTGGCACCGGCACGCTGATTGTCCCCGCAGGTGGTTTAGGGTAATAGGGCCGCAGAGCCCATGCCTTCACCATTTGTGATAATAATATTAACGGCCAACGTTTTGCGAGGAAAATGAGATGGGTTCTACAACTGCAACAATGGTTATCGTGATCGTGGCGATTGTGTTTGGCTCGGGGCTGATGAAATCGTGGCTAAGTACGCGGCAGAAAGAAGCAGCGACGCGCACACACTCTTTAGACGGTGAAGCAAAAGCAAAGATCGCAGATCTGGAAGAACGTATACAAGTGCTGGAGCGGATCGCCACCGATAAAGGCGTGCGGCTCAAGGATGAGATCGACGCGCTTTAGGCCCGAAGGTTGGATTTTTACGAGCCCTTTGAGAATTCCTATAAGATTTAGAAGAAAAGCTTTGCTAGGCAGCGGAAGAGTTGCTAGGTAAGCGCCCGTGGTAGGGGCCTGTAGCTCAGTTGGTTAGAGCAGACCGCTCATAACGGTCTGGCCGGGGGTTCGAGTCCCTCCGGGCCCACCACACTTTATCGGACTGTCCGGATATGTTGAATCTCACTAACAACGAGAAAAATTTCATGTTTTCGAGAAACTTGGACCAGCTAAGGTAATACTTCCTATGGAATCTCCTTAACAATGAGAAACGCCTCAAGTTAGCGACCCACTATTCCAATAAGGACGCGCCGCCTATTTCCACCTGAGCAGCCAATAACTTTGCACTGCCCTTGAGGCTACTTATCGCCAAATGCAGGCGTGTCCTAGCTGTGCTGCCAATGTCAGCCTCGCGCTTTATAGAGAACATAATTTGCTTGCACTCCAATGACGCAAACTCATGAGCAAGAGATTATTTCGAATAAACGCCCGATTTGCGGCGGCCTCRTATCAGSGGTGTGAGATACCGAAGYCYCTGGAAATGACAAGGATATAATTATGACATTCAGTCGACGAACTTTATCTGTTCCCATCATGGCTGGCTTCGCTCTCTGGGGCGTTGTCGCATACAGTGGCATGAGTGTCGCTTGTCAGGGCACGCAGGCTCAAGCTGCCGATCAATCAATTTTGTTTCCTTATAATTACCGCAACTGGACGCATGTCAAAACCCAAGTGTGGGGCGAAGGGCATCCGCTTTTTGAAGCCGTTGGTGGGATGCACCATATTTATGCTAACGATAAAGCGCTGGAGGGGTACCGGACAGGCGTATTTGCTGACGGATCTCAATTTGCATTTGATTTGCTGGATGTCGACGTGACTGGCGGTGCGACTATAGAGGCTAGTCGTAAGGCGCTATTTGTTATGATCCGCGATCAGTTAGCTTTTGCAGAAACAGGTGGGTGGGGCTATGAAGGTTTTGCGGGCGATGACCGGGCCACAGGAACCGTTGGGAGCAACGCTCAAACGGCATGTCATTCCTGCCACCTTGCGAGTGAAGAGACGTCTTATGTGGTAAGCACATATAGAGACTAATTTTGGACCGACAAAGGGAGATCCTTTCATCTCGGCATCTCTTAAATTACGATAATAATTATGTTGTTTAACCGAACCTCTTCTGATGCCTTGTATGACGCGCTTTTATTGCGTGATGCATCCTATGATGGGCGAGTTTTCGTTGGTGTCACCAGTACGGGTGTTTTCTGTCGGCTTACATGCCCGGCAAGAAAACCCAAACGTGAAAACTGCCGCTTTTACAAAACCGTTGGTGAGTGCMTTGAAGCYGGWTTYCGYGCATGCAAGCGCTGTCACCCCCTKCAGCCAGCKGCACAGTCTGATCCTATGATCAAAGCTCTTCTTCAGTTGCTCGAACTATCTTCAGGGCGGCGTTTGTATGAGCAAGATATAGAGCATTTGGGCTACGACCCCTCGACAGTAMGGCGAGCTTTYAAGCGRCATTTTGGTGTTACATTTMTTGAATTTKCGCGRTTYACACGCCTGCGGGATGGCTTTAAAACGTTACGCCGGGATGGCTCTGTTATCGAAGCTCAACTTGATGCAGGCTTCGATTCCGGCAGTGGCTTCCGCAGTGCTTTTGCAAAACTGCTTGGTGTAGCCCCTAAGGGTTTGAGCCAAAACGGCTTCCTGCGGGCGGACATGGTAGATACGCCGCTTGGCCCAATGATCGCAATCTCAGACCAGAGCCACCTACACCTTCTGGAATTTTTCGACCGCAAGGCGCTACCGACTGAACTCAAAAAGCTGAGCACCGCAGTGAAAGGTGACATCGGGCTCGGCCGTTATTCCTCTACCGATCAGATCGAAGAGGAGTTGAAAGCTTTCTTTACGGGCGAGCTATCAAAATTTGAAACCCCGCTTGCCCTTTCTGGGAGCGCATTCAATCAGTCAGTCTGGGCGGCACTTCGAAATATCCCGATAGGTGAATCCAGAAGTTACGCGGAGATAGCGGTGGAAATAGACCGGCCAGCTGCTGTACGCGCAGTCGCCAGAGCCAATGGTGCAAATCGGATCGCTATTGTCATCCCCTGTCACCGGGTCATAGGCAGCGACGGCTCGATGACTGGGTATGGTGGCGGGTTGTGGCGGAAGCAGAAACTTATCGATCTGGAACAGCCATTCGCTACAGCTAATTTTAATAAGCACTCCGAGGGGGCAACCTGAGAAAGTCAACATGGAGTTTTGCGTGAAACGTCGCCATACATATCAATAGGCACCTATTTCTCATCTGTTTATACAGGAAAAGGGTCGCAACGGGTCACAAACTAACCTTTGCATTACAGCCATGAGTGTCTGTGTTGATCACAAATGGCGGACATAAACGCTCTTTTTCAATATTTCTCATTTTTATTGAAATTCGGCGAATATTTCTCGTTATCTCCGAGATTACGTCTCGTTTAATATGCGAATGGAAATCAGAAAGCCCAGAACTCTGCGGGAGCGTTTCTCGCTAACTTTGAGACCCAATAAGAAAACTTTACTTGTGCGTACCGCTAAATTTCAGCGTATTACCCATCGCGTTGCAAAGCTATAACTGGTTTGGTGCGCGCAACTATCGTCGTATGGTAGCTGACAGTAACCGAGGAAATCAAAAGAGACACTAGGCCCGCGAAGGCACAGATACCCACAATCAGCCATTCGTCAATCCTGTAGGGAAAGGTTTCCAACCAACTCAACATGCCCCAMGCGCCAATCGGCCATGCGATCAAATTGGCGATAAACACAGGTTTTGAAAATTGCCACAATAACAAGCGTACAATGGCAGGAATGTCCGCCCCCATCACCTTGCGTATGCCGATCTCCTTTGTACGCCTTTCTGAGGTAAATGCTGCCAGTCCATATAAACCAAGACACGATATTAATATGGCAAGCAATGAAAATACAGCTAGCATGGATCCTTGCTGGTCCTCGGAGGACAAAGTTGCCTCAACGAGGTCATCCGCATATTCATACCTAAACGCCACACTGGGCATCATGCTTTTCCATATTTTTTCGATTTCCCTAACCAGTTCATTGCTGTCCCCGCTATAGCGGACAGCCGCTGCTGACAGGTAAATGTCGTGTCGCGGTTGCATGAAGTACATTTCTGGCCATGTGGCTTGCTTCAACGAGTCAAATTGAACGTCGTTTGTTACCCCAATAATTTCCAGCCTCACTGGTACGACAGGAGAGCTCACTGGGCCCAGACGTGTGCGGGTGTAAACAATCTGTCCAATGGCCTCCTCTGGCGTCTTCATGCCTAATTGACGGGCCGCAGTGGCGTTTATCACAACGCTGCCTTTTGGCCATTCTGCCTCAGCATCATTCGTTGCGATAGGTAAGCCATCGTTGCTGCGTTCCCGGCTAAAAATACGCCCCGCCAGTAATGAAATCCTGTAGGTGTCAAAAAAGTCATGGTCGATCCACTGCGCCGAAAGCCGAACAGAGGAATCTTCTGCATTTCCTGTTAAATTGGCTATCCTACTCCGGCCCACGCCGCGCCCGCGGNCCCCCATGGGTGCCTTTAGGGAGCGCCCAACAGCCTTAACGGAAGCCAGTCTCAGAAGTTCCTGCTTGAAAGCCTGCTGCATTGGCAGTGCTTCGTCTACATTGATATTCCTGATCAATAACAGTTTTTCGCGATCAAAGCCGGGGTCCATAGACGTCAAATATTGCCGCTGCCCATAAACAACCATCATCGCCATCAACAATATGGTTGAAATACAAAACTGAAAAACAACAAGCGTGCCGCGTATTTTGTTTGATATTTTTCCTTCTGACGAGCGGCTGGAAGCAAGCACATTGGCCGGCAAAAAACTCGACATAACTACAGCTGGATATAATCCTCCTAGTAGACTGATCACTATAAACAGAACGACCATTGTGCCGAAAACAGCACCGTCTAGATAGGAATATTCAAAAGGTCTATCCAGAAAGGCACTGAATAGGGGTACCGTCAATTCCGTTAGGCAAAGCCCTAATAAAAAAGCGCATATCGTAAGCAGCAAAGTTTCTCCAAAAAACTGTACTGCGACTTGCCGCCTGCTCGCGCCAAGAACTTTACGCATTGCGACTTCACGTGCCCGCTGTGTCGATTTCATTGTCGCTAAATTCACGAAATTTATACTGCCGATCAACAAAATAAGAACGGCTATGCCAGCGAACGTTGCGACAATCTGCGGGTTTCCTTTTGGCTTCATCTCCCGAAAACTATCGTTTGGATTTAGGCGAATATCAGTTAAGGGTTGCACGTGAAAATTAAGAAAATCACTAGCATTTTCGCCATCACCTAATGGTACATTAGCATTTACGAAGTCTTTTAACCGGCGGCTAATTACGTCAATAGGCACACCGTCTTTAAGGACGAAATACAAGTACCCTCCAACAGCATACCAATTTTCACTGTATCTATTTCCGCTCAAATCTAAATGCATCAATGAATTCACATTGATCATGGTATTGTTGGGCAGATCTTCAAATACCGCGCCTACAAGATAGTCTCTTTCCCTACCTGTCACTAATTTGCCTACAGCGGCGTCTGGACCAAAATATTTTTGCGCCATGGTCTGGCTTATCGCAATACTAGATTTGTCCTTCAACGTGGCAGCTAAATCACCAGATACTGTCTTAAAATCAAATACGTCTAATATCTCGGGGTCAGCCAGCAGGAGCGGTCCATTGAAGTGCTTGTCGCCAACCCTAAAATTGCCCCCGCGATAGACCAAGCTCGTTGAACTCTCAATTTCTTCGGAGAAATACTGTGCGAAAGCATCTTTTGTAGGTAAAGGCACCCTTGCATAATGTTTTGGCACCGGGCCAATATCAGTGCGGGTCATGGTCAGCCGGTAAATATTGTCAGCGTTCTTCCAGTGGGTGTCGTAGGACGTCTCATCAAGAACAAAAAGCAGGATCAACATGCATGTTGCCAAACCAACCGCCAGGCCRATCACATTGATTGCAACAGAGARCTTATCACGCATGATTTTGCGTATAGAAATTAGAATATAATTTGCTAACATAGCTTTCCCCCCGAAGCCCCTAACTTCCAGACTGCTTCCAGCAATCGCAGCCTATTGGTTGCTAAGGGTACCCGCTGGAATATTACACTATATAACATAACCACATCTCTTTGGACCTTGCAACCCTCAACCTGAAACAGAATATTTCCCCTAAAAAGATGCTCTCAAATGATCTGCACATTCACTTGGAGCGAGAAGGTTTTTACCTAAACYACAAGAAGTTCAGACGCATCTACAAAGAAGACGTTTGACGGTACGCTGGTGAGGTGGACGCAAACGCTCTGTGGGCGGTTGAGCGCCGATAACTGTAGCGTCGGGTGAATGAACGCTCATCATTAGACTTCGTGACTGACAGCYTAAGGCGAGATCTGTAACAATTAGTAAGAAGTGATCCTGAAGAACACTGAGGGCGTCAAACGGAGTTTGCTGGGTGTGGGGAACTATTGAATTAGGTCATTGAAGGAACTTACTTATCGATGTCTCTCCGGGCCCACCACGCCTATTGTAGAATCTCACTATTGGTGAGACAAAATCTAATTGGTGCCGCGTAGAGCGTGAAATCTCAATATTAAGAAATTACCTCTCCATTTTTGACAGTCCGCATTCCGGTTGTTACCAGGCACCCCGACAACTAGTATTGGTTTTCGCTTATCACCAAAAGCGGAACTGGCCATATCGGTGCACTACTTGATTTGGGAAGGCAGGCAAGCAGCTTTAATAGCGGAAATGGCCCCGCCCAAAGTGAGCGAGGCCAGTGCCTTTCAGTGCGCTAAAATAGATCGCCTATTTCAAATCATTCCAATACATCAGCGCGTTATAGACAAATGCATGATCATGATGGTTGAGATGTCGGTGCATCGGATTCCAGCCAAAGAAGATGGCCTGTCCTTCGCCGACCGTGGTTTCAATGATTGCAGGCGCACCGTCCAGTTGTTTCTTACCGCTCAGAATGCCGCCAGACAGCACCAGCGGTTTCGCTTTTGCGTCCTTATCTTTTTTCTCTTCGGTCTTGTCTTTTTTCCAGGGGCGCACCGATGCTTCCTTGAAGCCGAACTGGGCGACGACCAGATCGCGGTCGTCCTTGCTGACACCATAGAAAGGGGTATTGCCGCGAAAGGCGTGGGTTATCTCGCTGTAACCAAACGTCAGCGGCGACGACCTGTCGGTGATTTTCATCGCGATGAAGGAGCCCGGTGTATTCACCGAAGGCCGCGACATTGAGACATCCCGCGTGATACCACTATCGGCCGCGAGCGTACCGCCTGTGCCAAGCCCGATGAACGTCCCGCCGTCATTCATGAAATCCTCCAGCGCTGTCAGGCCGTCAAAGCCATAACCGCCGGTTATGTCAGGAGAGCTGACAATATGGCCGTGACTGGGCGTCGCCTCCGTCGTTTGGTAAGGGAGCGGTGACCATTTCGGGTCGACCCCGCGCATCAGCCCCTTCAGCGTAGCGCGCCAGGCAAAGCTCGGCGCGAGTATCACATCGTATTTTTCGAGCAGGTTGCCCGCTTTCAGCTCGGTTTTCTCAATAATGCTGTAGGGCACTTTCGACTGGTCGAGTGTATAGCGCAGCCAGCCGGTGTTCTGGGTCACATTCCAACTGTGCAACAGGCCAATACGCGGCACGTCTAGCTCTATCAACTCGGCCTTCGGCAGGCTTTTCACGCCCACTATGTCAAGAAGGGTACGGTCAATCACRGCYTTCARYGCYKYTTYGTCAACCGTCGACGCATCGATAAAAWTCGTGCCCGCCGGGAACGTYTTGCGGCCCACTTTCACTTCAGTCGCTGCAGCYTGCATATGTGCGCCCGCAAGCGCAAATCGCAGTTCGCCGAGCCCTTCCTGACCCTTGTGCGCTACAGCATAATATTTGGCTTTGCGCGGCAGATCAGAGGGCGAATAGAAATCAGAACCGCTGTCCTGGGCGCTGGCTTTCAAATCAAACACAGCCGCGTCTTTGACAAAATTCGTTTCAACTCCGCGAAATAGACCCAAAGTCCATGCGATATCATCATACGGTGGCACATCGACTTTTTTCGGAAATTTCTGGTTCTCAAACAGCATTTTTGCAAGCGGACCATACGGCTGGTTGAGCTTGATCACCGCATCACCTTTTGCGACTTTTATGTCGCCGTACGTGGCTTTGGCTTCGGCAATACTGACCTCAATACCTTGCTCGATCACCAGATCGATCAACTCCCTAGCCGCCCCGCTATCGCGCTGATCATGCGCAATAACAATGGCTTTCATATCGCCTTTTGCCGCAGCCGCGACCGCATCCCGTGATTTGGTGTAAAATCCGGTGACCAGCTGGCGCGCATTTTTGGAAGCATAATCGAGCGAGGCATAAACGCCACTCGACATATAATTCACGTTATTGCGCATCGACCACAGCGTTTCCTCTGCTGGCGGGCTGGGGCGATACCAGGTTTTTTCAGTTATTTTCTTGCCTGACATGCGTACATCGCTCAGGTCGCGGAGCATGGTCTCGGAGCCCCCATTCCCGAATGTTTCGTAGAAACGGCCATTGGCATTGCGGTTATTGGTCATCCACAGCATATATCCAGGCCACCAGCCAGTGTAAAACCCCCAGGTCCAGACCCCGGGCATGCCCTTGGAGGTCAAACTGGTAACTTCATAATTGGCAATTGATGCCCACTCGGAAACCGTTGTCGGGCTGATAGCTGGGTTGTAGGGACCGGTACCGGTCGCCACATACAAATACGCCACGCTTTCGTGCAAATCGAGCGACAGCGTTGGTTTATATTCGAGGAACGCCTTAAGGTAATTCTTGGTGATCGGCTGTGTCAGTCCGATTCCGTCGCGGTTATTGTCGTGTGCGGTGTAGTCGCCCCAGAACGGCGCCATGCGCGGCGGCATGTTCTTTCGATCGGTGTGCTGGGTCAGGTGGCGCTTCCACCAGTCGACCATGCGCGCGCGGCCATCCATCTCGAGCACGGGGGAGATCAGCGTCACCACG
>JAESRJ010000240.1 GCA_016764715.1 Kordiimonadaceae bacterium
ACGTCGAAAAGGTTGGTTTGCACCAAAAGGCCTTCAACAACCTGCTTACGTTCTTTGCGGTTGGTAATGCCTTTCAGGACAGCAAGATGATCGAGCAGATCGTATGCAGAGCCGCGCGGGTACACGCCAAAATCCTGCGGCAGATAACCAAGGGTACGGCGGATCGCATCCGGTTCAGTCAGCACATTGGTGTCGCCAAAGGTAATGCTGCCGGATGTTGGCTGCTGCAGTGTGGCGATCGTACGCATTAGAGATGATTTTCCTGCACCGTTTGGCCCTAAAAGCCCAAACATGCCTTTCGGAATATCGATGCTGACGTTTTTAAGTGCCTCGACGCCGTTCGGATAGGTATGCGTTAAATTCTTGATAGATAGCATGGTCTGCTTCCTCTTATTATTATTCTAAACCGCCTCGCAACGGTCGGAAGATTGGCTCAACTATCTGAACCATCTTCGTTTTTTGAAAGAGAAGACTGTGATTTATAGTCGGACGTACAGCACGGCCACTGACGCCGTTCTTTGGGCGACTGTGGTTGCTATTTTTAGCCGGTAATAATCAATAGTGTGGTTGCCTCATGGGCGAGCCATCATTCTATCTTCGCTGTCGCTATAAACTTCGGTTAAAGAGCGGGCGTTATATATCATAATCTTGCGGTTTTCTTCGCTGAGCCCAATTTTTTGCCTTTTTGCGGCAGATGCCTTAAACTGTTTTCCAAGAATCCAATAATGGGAGGAAACATTCCACAATGGATCAGATTGATAGCGATTTTTTAATTCAAGCGAACGCAACGATTTTGAACCAGGTCGATGTACTGGACAGTGTTTCAGTATTCCGCTGGCACATTGATAGCAATCAAGTTCAATACGAGCGCACCAACAGCCATACTTTAAGCATGTATATATCGGGCGGAGAGACAACCTACCGCGCGGACAAATCTGCCTTGAAGGGTGGGCCTGGGAAGCTGTGCTTGATGCCGCAAGGCCATGCGTCGCATTGGCATGTAAACGGCGCGGTAGAATTCGTTCATCTCTATTTTACTGATGATGCCTTCAAACAGTATGCCGCCAGGCGGTTTGATCGAGATGTGCGGACACTAGATTTACAAGACTTAACGTACCAACGTGATGTCACGCTTCAGGCATTGCTGGTTGATTATTTTGCAGCGTGCGAGAACGGTGGGCCAAATGCGCCGTTATTTGCTGAGCAAACCCTATACGGGATATTTGACCGATTACTGACAAGATATACTAGCAGGCAGGCCGCAAATTCTGCGCCAATAACTGGGGGGCTTTCTCCCATGCATAGGCGGCTTGTTAAGTCAGCGATTATGGAGGGCCTTCACCGGTCTCTTAGTATCGAAAAATTGGCTACACTTACTGCCTTGAGCCCCTATCACTTTGCCCGAATGTTCAAGCTAAGTTTTGGGGCCGCCCCGGCACAATATATAATGCGGGCGCGGATTGAAAAGGTAAAAAGCTGTCTCAAAACGCCCGCGCGTTTATCAGAAATAGCAGTCGCGACCGGGTTTAGTCAGCAAAGCCATATGAACCTTCACTTCAAAAGGCATGTTGGTGTTACGCCAGGGGTTTACCGGAGAAACTGCCAGTAAACACTCTCTGGCTTGCCTCCTGGATTGTCTCTAGGCATGCTGCAAGCTTAACCGTGCACAGCCTCTAATTCGTTTTCCTTTGCTGAGCCTTGTGTGGCATAGCCAAAAAACAGGGGCCTTGATTTTTTACAATTAGAGTATAGTATCTAATATCTAATAACGGAGAGATCGTCGGTGGGAAATCGGGAACGTATCATTGCGGAAAGCCTGCACTTGTTTAACCAACACGGTGCAGAAAACGTGGGCTGCAACAAGATCGCGGCTAGTTTGGGCATAAGCCCTGGTAACCTCTATTACCATTTCAAAAACAAAGAGGCGATTATCCAGCGCCTGTTTGACGACATTGATGCGGATATCACAAGCATCCTTATTCCCATTGAAAAAGTGCATCCCTACCCACCTGAAAATACCGCCCGCAATCTTATCAACTGGACAGTATTGGTATGGCGGCACCGGTTTTTCTTTGGCGGGCTGGTTGGGTTGATGCGGAAAGATGATCTGCTGCGGGAAAGATACGCTGCATGTCAGGAAAAAAATATCGCACATCTGTTGTTGTCGTTCGCGGCAGAAGCACAAAACCTAGGTAAAACTGGCGGCGCCGACAACACAAAAGGCATGTTGCAGAAGCAAATGCTCRCRGCRGTTTCARCCAAYGTKTGGCTCATTGCCACGGGTTGGATACGCCATCTGCAGRCCGYMCATAMATTCGAAGAATTATCGGCRGATATGATCGGCGGCGGMGCTTTTCARATWTTTGCSTGTGTGGCKCCATTTCTTCCCGCCGACCGGCGCGAAGCCATCGCGGCACACTTAAATAGTAAAGAATTTCGCGACATTATCGTTGCCACAGAGAAGCAATTGCATGCGGCGGCTTAGCTGCATTGCAGACTATCAGCGCGTGGCGGCTAGAAACACAAAGTTGGCCAACCTAAAGGCACCATCGAGGGGATTAGATATGACCAGAGTTTCACGGGCAAAAAGAATCAACCGGCCGATCACTGGGCTGGTGAGTATTGTTCTTTCGCTGTCGGCTTCAGCGGCATTGGCGCAGGATGAGGCCACCAACCTCTATTGGGGTGATACCCACTTACATACCTCCTATTCCTTTGACGCCTTCATGAACGGAAACAAAACCGCTGACCCTGACACSGCYTACCGMTGGGCAAARGGCCARCCGGTTATCCACCCTTAYAACCGTGCTCGYGTGCARYTRGCGCGCCCGCTGGATTTYCTTGTTGTTGCKGAYCATGCWGAAYTGATGGGTGTTATCCGCGCAGTGCATCTTGAAAAAATCCCGCTGCCGGATGTTGGTATATGGGCGGGCATTAAACGCTGGGTGTCGGTTAAGGTTTTAAATTCCAAACTTGAGGACGGTACTGCTGGGGAGCTCTTCCTTGACTTGCTGCCTATATCCCAGGCCAACCCAGGCGGCGACCCGGTGCAAGACCCGAACAATAGCATGCCGACCGGTGCCTTTGGCGATACACGCGGCATGGAAAAAATAACATGGCACGAAATTGTCGATGCAGCGGAAAAACATAATGAACCTGGAAAGTTTACCAGTTTTATCGGTTGGGAATGGAGCTCAATCCCGACAGGCGCCAATTTGCACCGGGTGGTTTTCTCGCCCAGCGGCGGCGATATTTCCAAGAAATACCTGCCGTACGGCTCTGACGATAGCCAGTATCCGGAAGACCTATGGGCATGGTTAGAGCGCACGTCAAAGGAAACCGGGGCTGAGTTTCTCGCTATCCCGCATAACTCCAATATTTCCAAAGGCTATATGTTTCAGGAAACCACGTTGAAGGGCGTGCCGATCTCGCAAGACTATGCCAAAACCCGTGTGCGCTGGGAACCTGTGGCYGAGATTACYCAGATAAAAGGCGATAGYGAAACGCATCCWGCTTTGTCNCCCANATGAYGAGTTTGCYGATTTTGAAACYTAYGGATTTTATATTCAGAACAGYGAYAAAGACTATGTYTATAAAGCGGGCAAAGCAGATTATATACGCCCAGCGTTGCGACGGGGCCTGAAGCTTGAGCAGAAAGTTGGCATCAACCCATACAAGTTTGGGGTGATCGGCTCCACCGATAGTCACAGCGGCTTATCATCAGCGGATGAAGATAATTTCTGGGGCAAAATGGCACGCGACAGCACGCCTGAAACCAAGCGGAGCTTCGGTATCGGCAGGCGGAAACTGACGGGGTGGAATATGTCCGCGCAGGGCCTTGCCGCCGTATGGGCCACAGAAAACACTCGCGAAGCTATCTTCGCTGCCTTTAAGCGCCGCGAAGTCTACGGCACCACAGGGCCCCGCATGAAAGTACGGGTTTTTGGTGGCTGGGGATTTGCTGAGCTCAACGAAAGACAGTCAAACCTCAGCGAAATTGGCTATCGGGACGGCGTGCCGATGGGCGGCGATTTGGTCCGCCCGACGGCGGTCGGTGCCGCGCCGCAGTTCCTCATTCAAGCGGTGAAAGACCCACTTGGCAGCAATTTGGACCGGGTCCAGATGGTAAAAGGCTGGCTGGACGCGGATGGCGAAACACACGAGCAGGTGTTTGATGTTGCCTGGGCCGGCGCGCGGGAAATTGGCCCGGACAGCAAGTTGCCAGCTGTGGGCGATACCGTCGACCGCGCCACTGGCAAAACCGCCAATACAATTGGCACCCCTGAGCTGATCACCCTGTGGACCGACCCTACATTTGATCCGGACCAACGCGCGTTTTACTATGTGCGGGTGCTGCAAATCCCTACAGCGCGTCATTCCCTACTTGATGCCATTGCCTTGCAAGAGAGCGCCCCGAAGGAGGGCCCTCCTGTGCTGCAGGAAAGGGCTTATAGTTCTGCAATTTGGTATACGCCTTAACCTGAAATCCTGTGGTTTTTATGGAAGTGTTTGAATGCTAAAACTGCTGAAAGAACCTTTGGTTCAGTTCCTGATTGGTGGCTTTTTACTCTATGGGGTCGTGGGCTTCACGGGACCTAACGGTCCTGGAGACGACGATCCGTACCGCATTGAGATCAATGACCGGGCGCTGGCGCTCTATCTGCAGTATCAGGACAAGGCCTTTGATGCCCCTACAGCATTAAAGGCCTTGTCTGCSYTGGRCCCCGAAGCGAGASAGCGTTTGACGGAAGAATATATCCGCGATGAAGTGATGGTGCGGGAAGCAGTAGCGCTCGGTTTTGACCAAAATGATGAAGTAATCCGCGGCAGATTGATCCAGAAAATGGATTTCATTGTTCAGGGCTTTGCNGGGGGTGGAMACWGCCATYACCGARGARCAGRTCGAARYGTWYTTTGAGRCCAAYCAGGCWGATTACCKRCTKAGYGCACARGCAACSTTTACCCATATATTCTTTAGCGAAGAGCGACGAGGAGCAGAGGAAGCGTTGCTGGCTGCAGCCACGCTGGTACCGGTCTTGAATGACAATAAAGTACCGTTCGAAARAGCCGGCGAATACGGGGACAGGTTCTATTTTCTACGCAATTATGTGACGCGACCAAGGGAGTTTATTGTAAGCCATTTCGGCCCCTCAATGACGGACCAAATTTTTGCAACAGGCACCCAGCTGTGGGTGGGGCCTTTTGCCTCCAAGTACGGGGCTCACTTGATCCTGTTACGGAGTAAGCAGGAGGCCAAAGCCCCCTTTCTGGCTGATGTCGCTGGKCGTGTTTTAGATGACCTTCGACGCGAAAAAAGTGCTACTGAGCGAGCACGAGCGATCGCAAAGCTGACAGAGAAATATACCTTGAAATACTCTACGAGTAGGCAGCATTAARAGCGTTTTRATAGCCTTTGTAAATGTCATGAMCYGWCAGCAGAATGGSCGTGAGGSCGATTTGCAGAAGGGTAGTAAAGGCGCTGAAATACTTATAAAATAGGCGCCTTCTACGGGTAGCTTTAGGATGGCTTAGGCTATCWGACTGCGTAAAAACATATAATTTTYCAKATTTGCGCAACTATATTAGCTATATTRCATACATAACTAATCAAAAGATGCGCAAGTTAAGGGTTGAAAAAGGTCCTTAGGTTCTGCATGAAGAGATATAGCTATTAAAGTTAGAAGGAGAATTCTCTGTGGTTAAAACGCTCTTTTTAGGCGTGCTGGGATTGATAGTTTCCGCGCCAGCTTACGCTCATGTTGGGGATCACAGCACGGGTGGCGTTCTCCAGTYGGCATTCCATTTCTTGTCTGAGCCTTTGCATATTGGCGTTCTGCTAGTGGCCATAGTCTCTGCTTTCTTATGGCTGCGCGCCTCCCGATATCAACAAAAAAGTAAACTGGCTTCGCCTAGGTGTTAGACGACGCTTCGCTTCCCCTGCAGCGATCCGAAGGGCGGCTCGAGCTGCATGTAGGAAAGCGCGAACAGCAAACGGTGCTGTCACACCTTTTCCAAGAAGGCTGCCTTCAAGCCCGGTTCCCTAAGGATTTGGGACAAGGCCCTAAAAACGGGATTTTGATAAACACTGCGGGCGGTATCGCCGACGGTGACAAATTGCACACAAAAATTCATGTAGCAGAGGGCGCATTTTTGGCGCTAACGTCGCAGGCGGCGGAACGCATTTACAGAGCCCGGGATATGCATAACCCCGCGTGTTTGACGACTGAGCTTACATTGGAAAATGAGGCCAGCCTATATTGGTTACCGCAAGAAACCATAGTGTTTGATCAAAGTGCGGTAGAGCGCCACTTTCAGGTTGATATGGCGGCTGACGCCAGCTTTATGGGGTGCGAAATGGTGGTGCTTGGCCGCACTGCGATGGGCGAGAAAGTACGTGCCTGTAATTTCTTCGATCGGTGGCATTTTAGGCGCGACGGCAAGCTTGTATTTGCCGATGCTTTCCGCCTTGAAGGCGATGTTGATAATTTTCGTGGTCAGGCTCAGCTAGGGAAGACGGTCACCTATGCCTCTTTTTTCTATGTCGGTAATAAGGCGGGCGATATGCTTGAAACGCTGCGGCCAATTATCGCTTCCTGCGCGGATGTGGTTGGAGGGTGTAGCCAGCGCCACGATTTGATTACGGCACGGTTTGCCACAAATAACGCTCAAGCGCTGCGAAAGCTGTTGGCGGAGGTTATTAGCGTGTGCGACTTGCAGATTACCGGAAACAATCATGCGGCCGACGCGATACTACCGCGTTGGATTTTCTAGAAAGGGAATTTCTATGAATTTAAGCCCTAGAGAAAAAGACAAACTATTGCTGAGCGTTGCTGCGATGGTGGCTGACCGTCGGCTAGCGCGCGGCGTAAAGCTCAACTACCCCGAAGCGGTTGCTTTGATATCTGATTTTGTGCTGGAAGGCGCGCGGGATGGCCGCTCGGTTGCTGACCTGATGGCCGACGGTGCGAAGGTGCTTYGCCGTGATCAGGTGATGGAAGGCATTCCTGAGATGATCCCTGATGTGCAGGTCGAAGCCACGTTCCCCGACGGAACCAAGCTTGTCACCGTACACGAACCCATAAGGTGAGAATGCAATCATGATACCGGGAGAGATTATAGCTGCAGCAGGGGATATCACGCTCAATGAGGGTTTGGAAGTCACCGAGCTAAAGGTCGCCAACACCGGGGACCGTCCCATTCAGGTGGGCAGCCATTATCATTTTTATGAAGTGAATGACGGGCTGGCCTTCGACCGCGAAGCTGCAAAAGGCAAGCGGCTCGATATCCCAGCAGGCACTGCGGTTCGCTTTGAACCCGGCATGGAAAGAGAGATTGCGCTTGTGCCGTTTACTGGCAAACGTGAAGTGTTTGGTTTTCAGGGTAAGATCATGGGGGGGTTGGCCTAGTGGCGTACCGTATGAAGCGCGGTGATTATGCGGCTATGTTTGGCCCCACTGTGGGGGACAAAGTACGTCTAGCCGATACAGAATTGTTTGTGGAGGTGGAGAAAGATTTCACCACTTACGGCAACGAAGTAAAATTTGGCGGCGGCAAAGTAATCCGCGACGGCATGGGCCAAGCGCAAACCACGCGGGCCGACGGCGCAGTTGATACCATCATCACCAACGCTTTAGTCATTGATCATACCGGTATTTATAAAGCAGATATTGGCCTGAAAGACGGCAGAATTCACGCCATCGGCAAAGGCGGCAATCCCGATGTGCAGGACGGCGTTGATTTCATCGTGGGTCCGGGCACTGAAGCCATCGCCGCCGAGGGAAAGATCCTGACCGCAGGCGGCTTTGACGCCCATATTCACTATATTTGCCCACAGCAAATTGAAGAAGCGTTGATGTCTGGCATCACCACTATGCTTGGCGGCGGTACGGGGCCGGCGACAGGCACCAACGCCACCACCTGCACGCCGGGCCCGTGGCATATGGAGCGCATGTTGCAGTCTGCCGAGGCCTTCCCGATGAATTTGGCTTTTGCGGGTAAAGGCAACGCGAGCACACCCGCAGCGCTTGAGGAGCAAGTTAGGGCCGGGGCCTGCGCACTGAAACTGCACGAAGATTGGGGTACCACCCCGGCTGCTATTGATACTTGCCTCAGCGTGGCAGACCAAATGGATGTGCAGGTGATGATCCATTCAGATACGCTGAATGAAAGCGGGTTTGTGGAAGATACAATTGCTGCCATTGCAGGGCGCACTATCCATGCGTTTCACACTGAGGGCGCTGGCGGCGGCCATGCGCCAGATATTATGAAAGTGGTGGGCTACGAGAATTTTATTCCGTCTTCCACAAACCCAACGCGGCCCTACACCGTGAATACGATCGCCGAGCATCTGGATATGCTGATGGTCTGCCACCATTTAGACCCCTCCATTCCTGAAGATATAGCCTTCGCGGAAAGTCGCATCAGAAAAGAAACCATTGCAGCCGAAGATATTCTGCACGACATGGGGGCCTTTTCTATCATTGCATCGGATAGCCAAGCGATGGGGCGTGTCGGCGAAGTGATTATTCGCACGTGGCAAACGGCAGATAAAATGAAACGCCAGCGCGGCAGCTTGCCTGAAGAAACAGGCGACAATGATAATGCCCGTGTGAAGCGCTATATTGCCAAATATACCATCAACCCCGCAATCACTCACGGCATGAGCGCGCATATTGGCTCAGTTGAAATCGGTAAACTTGCTGATCTTGTTCTGTGGTCGCCTGCWTTCTTCGGCGTGAAGCCAGATCTGATTTTGAAAATGGGTACCATCGCTGCCGCCTTGATGGGCGACCCAAACGCCTCGATCCCGACACCCCAGCCGGTGCATTATCGGCCCATGTTTGGCGCCTACGGTAAAAGTATCACGGCATCGTCTGTGACATTTGTGTCTGAGGCGGGGCTTTCGGCCGGTATTGCCGACCGTTTCGGCTTGTCGAAGAAGCTTGTCGCGGTGAAGGATACCCGGGGTGCTGTGAATAAATCAGCRATGATCCATAACAGCCTKACGCCSGATRTWACMGTTGACCCGGAAACMTACG
>JAESRJ010000071.1 GCA_016764715.1 Kordiimonadaceae bacterium
TACTCAAGCGCAGGAAATACTGGCGACGATCGACAGCAAAGCTGCTGCGGATGCAAAACTCACTGAGCGGCTTACCAAAATAGAGACAACGATCGAATTGGCTGAACAAGCCGAAGGCGCTGGCGATGCCGCCCTTCTTGAAGCAAGAATTGAAGCCGATCCGCAAGACCATGCGGCGCGGTTTGACTTGGCGGTAGCGCGTCAGGCAGGGGGAGATATGCCAGCGGCAGCGGAAGCGCTTTTGGCAAGTATCATGCGGGATCGGGACTGGAACGAGGGCGCGGCTAAGGCGCATTTGTTAAAGCTGTTTGAAGCAGCTGGCCCCAGCGATCCCTTCACCCTCAAATACAGGCGGCGGTTATCGTCAGTTCTGTTTAGCTAGGCGAAAACGTGACGGAAAATGCTGAGACAAATGACGAACTGCCAACGGTAATTCCAATATTCCCTCTAGCGGGCGCCATTCTGATGCCGCGTAGCAATATGCCGCTAAATATTTTTGAGCCGCGCTATTTGCAAATGATCAAAGACGCGCGGGCGGCAGACGGCTACATCGGCATGGTCCAACCCCGCGATGATAAGGACGAAACCGCCAAGCCTGATCTTTTTCAAGTGGGCGGCGTCGGACGTATCACCCACTATACTGAAACCGAAGACGGTAGGAATGTTATCCGGCTAACAGGTGTCTGCCGTTTTATGGTGAAAAGTGAGCTGTCGGTGATGACGCCCTATAGGCAAGTACAGCCCGAATGGTCCTTTGCTGGCACAGATTTGGTGGAACCAACTCATTCTATGCCCGTGGACCGAGAGCCCCTAATGGCAGCGCTCAAGGTATATTTGACACTGAAACAGTTGGACGCAGATTACGACGGCATTAACACGGCACCAGACGAAGTGCTGATCAACACGCTTTCGATGATAATGCCGTTTGGTACGGCAGAAAAACAGGCGCTGCTGGAAGCTGTAACCCTGCACGACCGCGTGGAAACATTGGTTAGTCTTCTAAGTATGGCAGCAAGCGCTACCAACTGTGATGTAACTACTATATTGAGTTAAAAGATGACTAAATCTTACAGAATAACGGCCAGCCCGAAACTGCTTGAAACGCTTGTATGCCCGCTCACGCGTTCGAGGCTATTGTATGATGCTGATATGCAGGAGTTGATCAGCGAAAAGGCGCGCCTTGCCTTTCCTATCAGGGACGGTATCCCGATATTGCTTGAAGGCGAAGCGCGCGACCTTGAAGACTAACTTCTTATCGTCTTGTGCTTATGCTTTAGCTGCCGGCAAAGCGACTATCCAGCATAGGGCCGAGCTTCTTACCGCCAAAAATATGAATATGTAGGTGTGGCACTTCCTGGTGCGCGTTATCGCCCGCGTTTGCCAGTGTGCGGTACCCTGCTTCCACCAGCCCAAGTTCTTCAGCAACTTTGCCGACGGCCCGGAAAAATCCAGTGATCAGTTCAGCTGGTGCGCTTGCGGTAAAATCGGCCATTGAGACAAAATCACCCTTGGGGATTACCAAGACATGCACGGGGGCTTGCGGGTTAATATCATGGAACGCGAGGGAATATTCGTCCTCATAGACCTTGTTGCAGGGAATTTCGCCGCGCAGGATTTTTGCAAAGATATTGGTATCATCGTACGCCATGGGAAAATCCTTATGCAGAGCCACTGAAGGCAGGGCCGAAATAACCTAGTTTCGAAGGCAGAACTAACAAGGATTAAGAATAAGACGATAGCTACAAGCCCTGCAAGAGGCTATGCGCGCTCTTGATAAAATATATTTCGGCGGTGTGGTATTACTAAACAATTAACTATATCACGCTAGTGTGATACCATCAGCTTTGAGTAAGTTGGCGGCGTTGTTCACAAAAACGCCTTGTATGCCCAGTAGAGTATATGTGAATTAAGCAAAGTGCTATGCGCCTTGCTTATCCGTAGAAAGGGCCAAAATGTCAGATCAGGAAACAATTGCGGAAAGCCTTTACGACCGCTTAGGGGGCTATAACGGGATTAGTATATTTGCGGGGGAGCTGCTTTCGCGAATGGACATCGACCCGCATTTAGCGCGTTTTTGGCAAAATAGCGACGACGATCTGCATGTACCTGAAAAACAGCTGGTGATCGATTATCTTTGCAGCAATTCAGGCGGGCCCGTGGGCCTAGATAGTAATGGGCTTCCTGTAGTTCAGGCGGATAAGAGAATCAGCGAATACGACTGGTCAGTCTTCCTGCGACACACCGGCGCTGCCATRCATGCCCTTGCGATTCCGCAGCGGGAACGCGAGGAAATTGCAGCTTTCGCACTCGCGCTTCACGATGATTATGTGATGGACTAAACTACAGTTGGCCTCAGTTCTTTGGCCGGCTAACTGTTGCGTATCTGTGGGATATATTCTCGGTCCGGTCGATATATTGCCACAACTTGTCTAGAAAAACCTTCACGCCAGCATCATCGCCCCATGCCGCTTTCATCAATTCAGGGAACGCTGCATTCCCTTTGCTGACGTTATCTTCAGACGCATATTCATACAGAACCAACAGCTTATATTCAGTGTCGCTTACTGGGCGCCCTAAGTATGTGACGCTCGCAATGTAGGGGTTTTTATCGAGCACTTTCTCGCGCCATTCATTCGAAAGCGCCAGCCCTTCTTCAAGGGTGCCGCCCTCGGGCACCCGGATCGTGTGGGTGATGGTTTGAACAACTACGCCAGTTTGCTCCGAAGCGTGGGCGCTCGAGTAGGGGCTTGTGGCCCCTATCAGTAACAGAAACAGGAATAATAGTTGCTGCATGGTCAAGTTCCTTCGTGCGCTATTGGGCTYCGCGGGTTAGAGAATAAATTTCGAGAGATCGGTTTCTCCGGCAAGCTCGCCCATATGCTTCGCGACAAAGGCCTTATCTACAATCACCTCGCTGCCAGATTTATCGCTGGCGGTGAAGGATACTTCCTCCAGCACCTTCTCAAGTACCGTGTGTAGGCGACGTGCGCCGATATTCTCGACATTCTCGTTAAAGTGAGCGGAGATGCGCGCTATTTCAGCAATGCCGTCTTCCTCGAACTTCAGTGTCACGCCTTCTGTGCCCATCAGCGCTACATATTGGCGGATCAGGCTATAATCTGGCTCTGTTAGAATCCGGACAAAATCAGCTTCTGTCAGGTCTCGTAATTCTACGCGGATCGGCAGGCGGCCCTGAAGTTCAGGCAACAGGTCGGAAGGTTTGGCGAGGTGAAAAGCGCCTGATGCGATAAAGAGAATATGGTCCGTTTTGACTATACCGTGTTTGGTGGACACTGCGGTGCCTTCAATCAACGGCAGCAARTCRCGCTGYACGCCYTCGCGGCTMACRTCSCCRCCGCGKACRTCYTGGCGGGCGCAKATTTTGTCAATTTCATCAAGGAAAACAATGCCCTGTTGCTCAACTAGGGTGATTGCCTCACGGGTTGAGGCTTCTTCGTCCACCAATTTGTCGGCTTCTTCGCCCATCAATATTTCGTAYGCYTCTGACACTTTAAGGCGTTTTTTGACCTTGCGGCTGCCCATGGCTTTGCCGAACATATCGCCGAGATTGAGCATRCCGACGCTGGCACCCGGTGCRCCGGGAATATCAAACTGTGGGAAGGGGCTCGCGGTGTCTTCAATCTCRATCTCTACTTCTTTATCGGAAAGGTCACCTTCGCGCAGCATTTTGCGGAACTTTTGACGGGTGGCGTCGCTCGCGGAWGCGCCGACAAGGCCGTCGAGCACGCGTTCTTCAGCTTGCAGTTCTGCGCCGACAGCGACTTCTTTACGYTTTTTTTCCTTCACCATCATAATMGCGCTTTCGACTAGATCACGGATGATCTGCTCGACATCGCGGCCCACATAGCCAACTTCGGTAAATTTGGTGGCTTCCACTTTGATGAAAGGCGCTTGGGCTAATTTGGCAAGCCTTCGGGCAATCTCAGTTTTACCGACACCAGTTGGGCCAACCATTAGAATGTTTTTTGGCAATACTTCTTCCCGCAGATCTTCTTCAAGCTGCTGGCGTCGCCAGCGATTTCTAAGCGCAATCGCTACCGCTTTTTTGGCGTCCTGCTGGCCGATGATGAAACGGTCAAGCTCGGAAACAATCTCGCGCGGTGAAAAACTGGTCATGATTATTCCTTACTCTCAACAGGGGCGTCAGCGCCTTTAACGCTGACATTGGTAACACTGGCATCGGCAACACCGGCATCAGACAGCGTAGTATCYTGGGCRGAACCGTCRCCGGTATCCATCATTTCAAARACCACATTATGGTTGGTATAAATGCAGATATCGCCCGCAATTTTCATTGCYCKGAGCGCGATTTCTTCWGCGCTTAAATCCAGRTCATACAGCGCCCGTGCAGCGGCYAACGCATAGTTGCCGCCGGARCCAATTGCWACWACGCCRTGCTCTGGCTCCAATACATCACCGTTSCCGGTGACCACAAGGCTGGTTTCTTTATCMACSACAATCATCATCGCTTGMAGYTGGCGCAGGTATTTRTCTGTGCGCCAGTCTTTCGCCAGTTCYACACAGGCACGTGCCAGTTGGCCGGGGTAGCGTTCCAATTTGGTCTCAAGTCGCTCGAATAATGTGAAGGCATCCGCCGTAGCGCCAGCGAAACCCGCAATAACCTTGCCGCCGCCAAGGTGCCGCACTTTGCGTGCGTTGCCCTTCATCACGGTATCGCCAACAGAAACTTGCCCGTCACCAGCAATGATAACTTTACCGTTCTTACGCACGCTGCAAATAGTGGTGGCATGCCACGTAGGTAGCTCGCTGGTGAACTGGGTCATAAGGGGGTGGTTCCTTTTTAGGGGCGGTAAATGAAGTGGTAACAAGCATATATGAAGCAGCCCGCAATGTTGCAAGCAGTTAAGCACAAGGGCAAGGGTAACCTAGTGTGAAYTAGCCCGGCCAACGCNAATTTTTGWTGCTGCTTCAKGGGGYCTAGYTTCTGAATGGTTGTAGTTTCAGATACGTGAGCGAACGCCACAGCCATTCCGCGGGGCCAAATCTGAAATGCTTTAACCAAAGCAGAGAAACGATCATCTGTAATAGCCAAATTGCAAGAACGATGGCAACTTGTTGCACTCGTTCTAAAGTTCCGATCAAGCCAAAGCCATGACCGTAAAAAAGCGTTGTGCATATCAGAGTTTGGAGCAGGTAATTAGAGAGGGCAGTGCGCCCAACAGCGGCTAACGCGGCCTTGACTTTAGGCAGCATGGTTGATTGGCAAAGCAGCATGATTRCACCYAGATACGCGCCTGAGATAAACAAGCTGCCCCAATGGTTAAACTGCCAGCCATAAAACATYGAGTAAGACAYGGACCAATTAGCGTTGAAGTTTGTCACAATGCCGGCACCTATCAGAGGCAGTCCAACGCCGAAGCCAATCAGTATCATTTTGACAWAGGTACGCTTGGGTAAGGCTGCAGACAAGACGTCCATTTTATAGAGCGCCATACCTATAAGCATCAGCCCGCTTGTGCGCCATAAACCCCAAGCTAAAAAGGAGGGTATCTGGAATGTCAGTGATTGTGGCACTCGGTATGCCATCTGTTCCGTCCAGTTACCGCGGTAGGATGAAAGTTCGCGGGCTATTGCGTCAGCTGAGGGTTGCCAGTTGGCCAAGGTCGATTGGTACATATCATCTGATACGCTCAACATATAACCAAACATGACAAAAAAAGCAGATCCCAGGCCGAGAAAAACCAACCCCATTGTCAGCAGCGTCTTGGCGGATTTTTTACGAGCGAAATAGAGCACAAAAGCACAGAGCGCATAGATTACCAGTATATCACCGTGCCATAATCCATAAGCATGGATGATGCCGATCAACAGCAGAATAAAGAGCCGCCGGTAATATAAGCCTGCTGCACTGTTGCCCCGACTTTCAAGTTTGCGGGTGACGAGAATAATACCGCCACCAAATAATAYCGAAAATATAGCCATGAATTTTTGGTCRGCAAAAATGTGACTTAAAATCCAGACCAGTTCGTTGAGGCCAGATAAATCGCCGTAAGCGGTGGGGTTAARATACGCGGCTTCAATCATGGAAAAAAGCTGGATATTCATAATTAGGATACCGAGCACAGCAAACCCGCGAAGAACATCAAGGGATAAAAGGCGTTCGGTTTCAGCCGTTGGCGCAGACTGGTGGTTTTGCATGTCAGGCTACCTTGGGTAAATCGGTTTAAACACAAATTGCCCAAAACACACGGTTCTAGACGGTTCGAACACTTGGCCTCGGGCAACATTGGCCTCTTTACCCAMCGCAATTAGGCGTACCTGAAGCGAGCAAGTCAATGCAATTTTATGGAAATCCTGTAGGGTATGTGTTTGTTCATCTTACAATTTCGAGGTTTTTTAGAAGGTACAGCGATGCTTAAAACCCATTACTAGGTGTTCTAAATAGAGGCATAGGTCACATTTGATTTACAGCGCGCCAAAAAGAAATTGTTCGTGAATGAGCGGTAATATGCTTAAAAGCAAGGCGAATGGGCGGCTTGAGCTGCCTCGACACTTTTTAAGCAAGTAGGATAGGGCGTATGCGCACGGCACGTGTGGAGAGAAAAACCAATGAAACGGATATTTCCGTAGAACTGAACATCGACGGCACTGGCGTCTACGATGTACATACAGGCATTGGCTTTCTGGATCATATGCTCGAGCAGCTATCGCGCCACTCGCTGGTGGATCTAACCGTGCGCTGTAAGGGTGATCTGCATATTGATGGCCACCACACWACAGAGGACTGCGGTATCGCCATTGGTGCAGCAATWAAAAAAGCGCTGGGCGACTTGCGCGGYATYACTCGCTACGCCAATGCWTTGATCCCGATGGACGAAACTTTGTCGCGCGCYGCKATGGATATTTCYGGYMGGCCATTTCTGGTKTGGAAAGTTGATTTCCCGCGCCATAAGATCGGCGATATGGATACGGAGCTGTTTGAAGAGTTCTTCCGCGCCTTTGCGTTTGGTGCTGGCATGACACTGCATGTGGAAAATATATACGGCACCAACAGCCACCATATTATTGAAAGCTGTTTCAAGGCCACAGCACGCGCGCTCAGGGATGCTTGCACCATCGATATGCGCAAGGCTGATGCTGTTCCGTCCACCAAGGGCACGCTTGGCGGCAGCCTCTAAAAAACGTCGGAGTTTCTTATGCCCCCTCGGAGAGCAGCATGACAGAGACYGTTGCCATCGTAGATTATGGCTCGGGCAACCTTCGTTCAGCTGAGAAATCGCTGGCGCGGGCGGCCRCTGAAGCTGGGCTTGACTGCCAGATTGTCGTCACCGCTGATCCGGATGTAGTGCGGAAAGCTGACCGCATTGTATTACCCGGTGTTGGCGCCTTTGCGGATTGCCGGGACGGCTTGCTTGCAGTCGCGGGCATGAAAGAAGCAATTGAAGACCCGGTGCGCAAGGGCGGTAAACCCTTCCTCGGCATATGTGTTGGCATGCATTTACTGGCGATTGAAGGCCACGAATTTGGCGTGCACCGAGGCATGGGCTGGATTGACGGCATCATCAAGCCAATGCAGCCAACTGATCCTACGCTTAAAATCCCGCATATGGGTTGGAATGATGTGGCGCTGACGGACGTTGGCAAAACCCACCCAGTGGCGGGCGTGATTGCGCCCGGTGACCATGCCTATTTCGTGCATAGCTTTCATATGGAACTGAATGACGCCGAAGCGTTGCTCGGCACTGCAGATCACGGCGGTGCGGTAACCGCAATTGTCGGTAAAGACAATATCATCGGCACCCAGTTTCACCCTGAGAAAAGCCAAGCAGTTGGCCTGAAATTCCTTACAGCCTTTTTGGAGTGGCGACCATGATTACGCTTTATCCTGCGATTGATCTGAAAGACGGTAACTGTGTGCGGCTGTATAAAGGYGCGATGGATCAGGCCACYGTGTTTAGTGATAACCCSGCGGCMCARGCYGCAGAGTTTGTGGCTGCAGGCTGCAAATGGCTGCATCTGGTTGACCTGAACGGCGCCTTTGCAGGCGGTACGGTAAACGGTGAAGCGGTAGAGGCGATCCTGAAAGCCACTAATGTGCCTACACAGCTTGGTGGCGGCATTCGCGATATTAAAACAATGGAATATTGGCTCGATCGAGGTTTGTCGCGGTTGATCCTCGGTACGCTGGCGGTGAAAAACCCGGCGCTGGTTAAAGAAGCCTGCAAACTGTTCCCTGGCAAGATCGCTGTGGGTATTGATGCCAAAGACGGCATGGTCGCGGTGGAAGGGTGGGCCGAAGTAAGCACGCTTGAAGTGACCGAGCTTGCCCGCAAGTTTGAAGACGCAGGCGTTGCTGCCATCATTCACACCGATATTGACCGCGACGGCACGCTGACAGGCGTCAACGCCGAAGCATCGTCGGCGCTGGCGAGCGCGGTATCCATCCCGGTAATAGCATCAGGCGGCGTCAAAGATATTGACGATATTCACAAAGTGGTTGCAGCCGGAAATCTGGAAGGCGTTATCACTGGACGGGCGCTTTATGATAGACGGGGCTTTGGTCAACCCGGTGCCCGTATCTGCATGTCGCGCCCTTGGGGCGCACATTGTCATAGCGGTCAGCTTAAACGGCGATGCCTTTGGCCCGATCGGTTCCTCCCACGACATGAATTTTGACGAAAAAGAACAAGACGGCATGGAGCCGTTTGAACTAGCCGGGCAATCTATTAACAAGCTTAGACCTGACCGCCTGTTGCTCAAGAGCCTGCTCGGCGGCACCAAATCCGACGGTAAATTGAAAATGGGCTCAGTGATGATGGGGGCGCTTAATATCGTGATGGACAGGATAGCCCGCTCAAGGCTAGCCGGCGACCCGCCGGATGTATTTGTCGCCCCGCGCATCGGCCATATCGGCATG
>JAESRJ010000241.1 GCA_016764715.1 Kordiimonadaceae bacterium
TGGAATCTATAAGTCTGTTCTAAATATGGGGTCTTTTCTTTATGATGGTGTAGGTTGGCTAAGCAAGCAGTTAGTACAATTAACTGTCGATAAACTCGGCGTAACAATTAATGGAAAACCTATCTCTGCTTATGTCGACAAAGGCTTTAAGTTTGTCAAAAGTGAAACCAAAAAATTTCGCACTCGATTCTATGCGAGCTAGGTGTTGATCGTAAAACTGATAGCCGCCGTTTGACCAAAGAATGGTTTCAATCAGGTCGAACTTTTGAGATTGCATAGTAAGGAACGAGGCCTTTAGTAAGCACTCGTCATATTCAGCGTTTGCTTCACTATCCGCAACAATGCCTGCGCCAATATTGATGCGCCCGCGGAAAATTCGTGGCTGCGTGGGTTGGTTTTTGAGAATAAGCGTCCGAATTGGTACATTGAGGCACCATGTTTCGGCGGCGCGGTTGGTTGGGGCGCTGAAATGACCGATGGTRCCACAAWAGATGCCGCGAGCCGTTCCYTCCAGCTCGTTRATAATTTCCATGGCCCGGATTTTCGGGGCGCCGGTTACAGACCCGCAGGGAAACATTGCTTCYAGCATCCCACTTGGTGTTAGCCCTGCTACTGCTTTGGAGACCACCGTTGATGTCATCTGGTACAGTGTTGGGAAGCGTTCGGTTTCGAAAAGCTTTTCCACCTGAACCGATCCCGGCGCTGAGATCTTACTTAGATCATTGCGAATCAAATCAACGATCATCAGATTTTCAGCTTTGGACTTTGGGTCCTGTTTTAGAAAATCGCTTACCGCTTCATCTTCACTACAGTTGCGGCCGCGGGTGGCTGTGCCTTTCATTGGCTTAGCCTTCAAACAATCACCGTTTCTTTCGATGAAGAGTTCCGGCGATAAAGACAGGATACGGTCTTTGCCTGTATCAATATAAGCGCCGTARGCAACAGGCTGNNKTTCCNNCGYAGSGTTTGGTAAAGRGCKAGYGGRTCTCCSTYMACWTCMACRGGKACWGGRAACGTATGGTTAACCTGATAAACGTCACCCGAGGCGATATAGTTTTTTACAGTACCAATTGCCTCTACGTAGTTTTTTCTATCGATGGCGGTTAAGTCAATGTCTGCGGTGCCCTGCCGGTCATTTCCGCGCTTGGCATTGTGGAATAGTTCTGCCAAGTCGGCACGGGTTAGTTTTTGGCGGTGCTTTGTGGCCATCAGCCAAATAAGGGGTTCTTCTGCTTTGCCCGTAATCTTTGGGCTCAGTTTTCGCTCAAAACAGGCTCCAACTTCGTACGATATCCAGCCAGCAACATGGAGCCCCTTCGCGACAGCGGCGTCAAGTTTTGCAAGCGCTTCAGGGACAGCAGCAAAATCATCCGCCGTAATAATAAACTCAGGGTCATGGAATAAAAGGGAATAGCCTGCGAGGTGCCGCGCTCTGCCGTCATCCAGCAGTACAAACGGCGCATTTCGCAAGTCACACTTCCTTACCACTGTATTCCCTTCTTGTCGCCGGAGCCGTTACAGATGATTTGCTCGTCTTAATTTTATGGTTCTTATGGCGYACGGTACAGGCAGCCGTCAATCGCCCTTGTTGRACCGCCGCCGCTTTTGGCCGCYCCTTTGGCTCAGGCATTGAACGGAGGTTGCGGTACAGCCGCRAGGGAGACGGCAGCGGCTCTCGGCAGGTTACTATAAGCCGCCGCCAGTTCGCTATACTATACCGTATGCCATAAGGATGACTGAAACAGCAGAGACAGCCAAAACGATCATCGTGCCAAGTGCGCCTATCGCTCTAAAAGCCACTGGGCCATCGGGGTGGTTGATAAGCCCATAAGCGTGGCTGACGCGGGCAATTACAAATATAATGCCCATTGCCATCACCAGTATGGCGTTGGCTTTTAAATATTCCATGCCGCCGATGAGTATCAGTACCATTGGCGCATATTCGGTTAGGTTTCCGTGCGCCCTGATGGCACCCAGCAGTTTAATGTCRTCGCCTTCGCCTAAAGACGTTTCTGTCTTCCCGCGCATGCGTCCCGTTTGAACGGCGGTGGCGATCATAAGCAGGCCAATGAACCCTGCTGTAATAAGTGTAACTGTCATTGTTYGCTCCCCGAGTATTAGACCCCTTCAACACAAATGGGGGGTGCGGMCTAACAATGTCAAGGGATSGGCCATTTGCTCCCTGWGGCTGTCTTAGACCAATAAGCACTAAAATAGCTGCCTACTAAAAAGGCCACCCCCGGTAATGGGAACGGCCTTTTTGGGGGAATCGAAATCTTGGTGGCGTTGGCCTTACTTATTCGGCAGCCGCTAGAGCATAGTTATCAGGATGCGTGCCCTCAATAACGTCTTTCTGCGCTGCGTAAATATCTGGCGTGAAAATGTTCAGTTCTTCGCGTAGTTCGGTTAGTTGGCGCGGCAGCATTGCTTCGATATCAGCACCAGACAACCAAGTGGTTTTGCGGCCGAGTTTATAGGCTTGCCAAACCGCTGTCCAAACCGCTGCCTTCGGGAATTCTTTCTTGAAGTGGTAAGCGCCCATCACAGCAATCGCAGCAAAGCCAAGGTTCTTGGTTTGAGCGTAGGAGAAAGCAACAACGCAAGCCTCTCCAAATCCGTCACGGCCGTAGCCAGACAGGATGTGCCACAGGTCATGGGCATCACGGCCTCGCATGGCGAAGCGCAGGGTCTCTTCCGAAGTGAAATCATCATAGTGATCATTGCTGGCATCAACCAAGCCTTCAGGCGAAATGCCCTCGCGCTGGCAGAAATCATAATATGTTTTGCCGAGCGACCCTTCAGGCAAGTTGCGGATATAGTCGCGATTAACAAGTGTATCCAGCAGGTCTCTTTTTWCTGCCAGAACTTCTTTGCCAACAGGAGACAGAGCGAAGCGCTTAAATTGGTTTTCAAACGACTTGCCGGTTAAAGCACGCATGATGATGAAAACCTGATTGGTGTCTTCAGGTGTTGCGATCAGCTGCTGGAGCGCACGCCACGCTTTACGCCATTCACGTTTGCGGCTGATATTAGGTGTTTTCTCACTGATGACTGTCGTGTTACTAGGCATGCTGGGTTTTCCTCGGCTATGATCGCTTGACCTTAAAGATAATACTATCGACAAAAATGTCAATAGYGCACGAGAAGAATAAAGTACTTTATGACGGATCTTAAAAAAAAGCGTGTTCGCCGCAGCCCTGAAGAAGCCAAAGCACATATTCTGGCTGCCGCCGCTGAACGCCTGAAATCTGCAGGCCCTGACGGCCTGCAGGTTAAGGAGATTGCTGCAGTTGCGGGAGTGGCCCATTCCACTGTGCTGCACCACTTCGGCAGTGCAGAAGGGCTTCGTACCGAGCTTGTCGACACGATGGGTAATAAGCTTCTGGAAGACATTCTTGCTGTAATTAAATCCAGACCGGCGGCAGAGGCTGACGATGAAGTGCTACTTCATGTCTTCGAAATTTTAAGCGATGAAGGCCACGCGCGGCTACTGGCTTGGATGATGCTCAAAGGCGGTCATTTCAGCGACGGCAATGCCCAAATGAAAGATTTGTTCCATCACTTGATTGAAGAAATGGCTGCAGCAATAATCAGTGTTCAGGATGACCAAAGCGAAAAAGCATGGCGCAGCGCTAGGCAGGCAGCGCGCTTTTCGACCATGTTGGCTGCMGYWGNRGMTNTTGGMKRYGGCWKTNCANGTGWGNYKSWWSGSTMAYTRKWTCKKGCKTRSANAKNANKMAGCGCWWAGTGATTTCCGCCTGTGGTTCTCTGAACTGTTGAATAGCCAGATGAAACCTGGGCCTGACGGGGCCTCATCTTAACAATAGAATGGGCGGCACCACTGCCGCCCGAAACGTATTAGTTTCTATAAGTCCTCAACGGCGGACCCTTTACATAAACGCAATCACGCCTTCATAAAGCCCGGTACCACTGGCGATTAATATCGAAAGCCATGTGAAGATAGTGCCCCACATGCGGAAAATATTTTTGCCCTCGAATTTCCCGAGTGTCAGACCGTGCGAGTAACGGCCAACGACTAGTAGCGCGGCCAGTACCATTAGGAACGTCTGGTTGATTGGCAAAGTTTCCAACATACCCAGAAGAATAAGGCCAAGCGGTGCATATTCGATTAAGTTGCCTTGCGCGCGCACAGCATGTAGCAGGCCTTCGTCGTCCCCGGTGCCAAGGCTGGTTTTCGTGCGGCCACGTTCTTTCGAGACGTTGTAAGACAGGTAAACTAATAGTAATCCAAGAAAACTTGCGGAAATAAGAGTGATAGGCATAAGGTGCTCCCCAGAAATGGTAATTCAGTAAATGATCCCCTGTGGGAGGACGTTCCTCTGGAACGAAGGCTCCGTCAAGCACAGATAGTAAAAAGGGCGTTTAGGTGGCGAAGGTAAAAGATAAATTCCGCGATTGGAATCTATTTCATAAATCGATTGTGGYGGGCATGGTCGCGCTTGGATTGAGCGTACTAGTGAAGGCGTATTTTGCGATCGACGGTGCGTATGAGCTGAAAGAAGAGCGGGTCATTCYAGCCAGTGCTGCAGATATTTGGCCCTGGGTAACTGATAACCTTAAGCGACCKTATTGGCAGGGCGAAGTAATTCGGGTGCAAGGCTTGTCGACGGACGTTGGCAGGCGGCGCCTTCTTTTTTGGCAACGTCAGTTTGAGAACTGGCGGTCGAGTGAGATAACGACAGCGCTGGTGCAAGAGCGACTATTTCGGGTAGAGCAGGAATCTGATTTTGATACTAGATGGTTGGAAGTTGAGCTGACGCCCATAGGCCCTTGCGAAACCAAGGTGACAATGACCGAGATTATCCAGCCGTCCAAATTTAGCGACCGTTTCTTCTTTTACCGCATAAAGGAAAAAAGGCAGGAACGGCTGACCAAATCATTGCCGTATCTGGAAAACTGGGTGCTGAAGTCAGCAGACGCATGTGCGCCCTAAGGGGTAAGGTTGCGAACCAGCGATTAGGGTGCCGGCCGCCTTTGATTAGGTCTATAGCCGTATCCAATATAAGGCGCGCGTTAGGCGTCTTGTTCTTCTAGGCGTCTTGCACTTCAAAGTCGTTGAAGACCCAGTCTTTGGCTTTTTCCATCTGGGCAAGGAACAGATTTTCTGCTGCAACCACAGCTTCTTCATCCGAGGAAGCTTCCACTTCTGTTACCCAGTAAAAGGTCCCGCGTGAGAGTGTTGATTGCAGAGTTACTTTTTTCATAGCCATGATGGTGCCTCAGCCTTTGTTGCCGTTCGAAATTGCAGCGCCCGTCTAACACGCCCAGCCGCGCGCTGCAAATAGCAAAAACCGAATAGGCGGTAAACCTCAGGCTAAAGCGAGCGTCCGATTAGTTCTTTCATAATCTCAGAGGTGCCGCCGTAAATGCGCTGCACCCGCGCATCAACAAAATGATGAGAAATTTCATATTCGGACATAAATCCGTAGCCGCCATGAAATTGTAGGCAAGTATCCACGACACGGCCCTGCATTTCTGTGGTCCACAGCTTGGACATAGCAGCCGTCGGCGCGTCGAGTTCGCCTTTAATCAGCCGGGTCAGGCACTGGTCGATGAAGGCCCAGCCCACCTCAATTTCGGTTTTCATTTCTGCCATTTTGAAGCGCGTGTTTTGGAAATTGAGGATCGGGCGACCAAAGGCCTCGCGCTCTTTTACGTATTTCAGCGTGATATCGAATGCGCGCTGTGCTCCTGCTAGTGCAATGAAGCCTATGGACAGCCGTTCCTGCGGCAACTGTTTCATCAGGTACATAAAGCCGGCACCCTCTGCGCCGATCAGGTTGGTCGCGGGCACACGCACGTCGTCAAAAAACATTTCGGAGGTATCTGAGGAATGCTGCCCGATTTTGTCTAAGTTGCGGCCTCTTTTAAAGCCTTCTCGGTCGGTTTCTACAACAACAAGGCTGACACCTTTGGCACCTTCTGTAGCGTTTGTTTTGCAAACGACAATAACGAAATCGCAGTTCTGTCCGTTGGAAATAAAGGTTTTGGATCCATTGATAACCAGATGGTTACCGTCCATTTTAGCCGTTGTTTTGATGGCCTGAAGATCGCTACCTGTACCTGGCTCGGTCATGGCGATCGCGCCGACCATCTCGCCCGTGGCCATTTTAGGCAGGATGCGCTCTTTCAGGTCATCGGACCCGTATTCGAGTAAATAAGGCGCGACGATATCTGAATGCACGGCCATAGCGGCCCCGCCAGCGCGGTTATAGACTTGCTCTTCGTTGATAACACAGTTGAACCGGTAATCGCCGCCAACGCCGCCATACTCCTCAGGAAGCTGCGGGCAAAGGAGGCCTGCAGCACCAGCTTTATTCCAAAAGTCCCGTGAAACTTTACCAGCTTTGCTCCATTCTTCTGCGAATGGGGCGGCTTCAATTTGAAAAAACTTGCGAACGGAGTCGCGGAAAATATTGTGATCTTCGTCGTAAACAGCGCGGTTTGTCAGCATGCTTTCTCTCCCTAGCATAATCTTAGTAAAGAAGATGGGGCGGGGACCTAACTCTGTCAAATATTCTGGACTGATTAGTCTAATTTATAAAACGTAAGCGCAAAAACCGTTGAGTTGAAGCCTGTTCGAGTTATTTAAAAGGAGGGCATTCGACCGGTTTAGAGCCTTCAATAGGTGATGGTCGCGCCGCGTTGAACACGGAAGGTCGTGCTATTCGTGGGCCAGAATTATGCAAGGCTTCGATTGCCGGGCACCAAGTTTGGACGGCCGCAGTAACTGCTGCGTTTTATTCGTCGCGTGTAGCCCGGCGGAAAGCACGAATAGCTTCGTTCAATTTATTTTGAATAGTACGACGACGTTCGTGAAGATTATCGAGATCTTCTTCGCGGCGTTCGCGCTGTTTTTCTGTCATGTATGGACCGATAATCCGGCCCTTGTCGGACATGCAATTAATGTAGGCGTCGACTTCTGCGGAAAAAGCGATAACAGCAGTTCTGGCTGTGCGAATTGAAGCCGAAGTTACGTTTTCGCCTAGTGGTACGTTAGGGACGTTACTTGGAACTTCGCCGCATTCAGCAGCAAAGCTTGACGTGCTCAAAATGGATACCGCAACAAAAGCGCCAATTAGTGTTTTTTTCATCAACTTACTCATCTTAGATCATTAGGTACGTAAAGCTGCTCTTCACATTTTTTATGTTGCCTGCAAACTGTGGCAACTTTTTGCCGCCTGCTTTGTTGGGTCGTTAGAGAATTTCAAGTCAGCGCCCGCGATAGTATAAAACTACGCAGGTACTGGCTGGATATGTATAAGCTAGGCTTACGCGCTTGCCTTTTTCTTAGTGGCTTTTTTAGCCGGAGCCTTTTTGGCAGCTGGCTTTTTAGCTTCAGTCTTTTTAGGTGTCGTTTTCTTGGCTGCCGGCTTTTTAGCGGCAGTTTTCTTTTCTGTAGGCTTTGTTTCCGCAGCTTTTTTTGTAGCGGCGTGACGCGCGGCATTGTCCTTTTCAGCTTGTTCTTTCTGGTCGAGCAAAGCCTGGATTTGAGCCTGTTCCTCGTCTTCGCGTTTGGCGTGCTCTGGGAACAGTTGGCGGTAAAGAGCGTTCACCCGGCCGGCAACATCTGTCGCGGCATTTGCAAGCGCTGGCAGATTAAAATCTACGCCACGATATGTATAAACCCGGTTGTTCGGGTTAAAGCCCCGGAAAACAGACCGCGTGGTTGTTGTGCCATCACCAATTGTTGAGGGGTCCCCAACAAAATCAAAAACAACCTGAGCACCTTTGGTGTCAGAAATCCATTCTTCAGTTTTCTCGTCAGAGCGCTCCCAAATCTCGGAAAGGCGGCGGTCATTTAGCGCATGCTTTTCGTTTAGCTGGAGAGCTTTGCGAATCGCCTCGCCCCTGCCGCGCGCACGGGCGCGCGTTGGCCATAGCAAAGAAGAAATCTGACTGGCTGGCATCAAAATCATCTGAGCGCCAAAAAGGATTGCTCTTTCCTGGCCATTTGTAACAGCCTGATTAAAAATATTGAATGATGCCTGCAAATGATAGCACTGATTGCGCAATTCATGAATGTAAATACTGAGAGTGTTTTGATCCATGTGACTGTTCGCCCCGTTTCCCGATACTATTGTATTCGTACTGTTTTAACTGTTTAAACCGCGCTTTGGTCCGTCTGCCAACCCTGCTGGCGAGTACCAAGTGCAATTGTTTGAAGAGGAGCGATAGCACAAGGCTTGCGGCCTGACTAGGGCGTAATCAGTGGAATTCCGCGCTTTATTAGACTTGTCTGGCGATTTCAGCTATCATTGGTGTGGGTAAAGTAACTGGGTGCCATGTTATGGTCGATAGTGTTCTGACATCACAGGCGCAGGGTGCGGCTGGTGTTAGGCAGACAGAACGTACCGCAGCGCGCGGTGCGATCGATCCCCTATCGCCGTCGAACAAGGTGGCGCAGCGTGCCTTTGGTGCCGTTATCTCGGCTGCAGCTACCCCGCAATCCAAGCCAGTTAGCGAGAAGCCGTCCTTAGAGAAAGCGCCGATAAGGGGAGGCCTGCTTTCTACCAGCGCCCAGGTCCTGTTGGCGGAAACACGAAGTTTCGAAGCTGCTGCGCCATTTCGCGGCAACTCAAATATTGGCAATGCAACAAATATTTACCGTCAGACGCAGGACAGGGTATCGGGCACTATTCGCGAAACTTTGGGGCAAGTTTCTACTTCGGCGTCGGGCGCGGCTAATTCTAATGAAGCCGCAGTTGCGGAACCTTTGCAGCCCGTTAGCCTAAGTGAAGCTGAGGCGAAGGAACTGGAAAACGGCATTTCTGAGGAAGGAATGCTTGGCAGGTTGATCGCGACCTAAGGTATTGCATGGCTGGAGCTGAAATGCTTATACA
>JAESRJ010000072.1 GCA_016764715.1 Kordiimonadaceae bacterium
CATAGCCTTTGCCGTAGCCCAAATTTTTCATCAAATCCGTTGGCGCATTCAGGATATGAGCGGGCGGAGTCAAGCTACCTGATTTTTTAGCCGCAGATTTCGCTGCTTTTTCTGCAACATAGGCAGCATTGGACTTGGGCGCAGTAGCCAGATAAATCACCGCCTGGATAATCTGCAGCTCCCCCTCGGGGCTACCAAGAAACTCGAATGTGTCTTTAGCGGCCAATGCCTGATGGATAGCCTCTGGATCTGCCATCCCGATATCTTCACTGGCGAAACGCACTAGGCGGCGCACAAGATATAGCGGATCCTCGCCCGCCGTCAGCATGCGCTCCGCCCAGTATAATGCTGCGTCCACGTCCGACCCGCGCAGTGATTTATGCAGTGCTGATATCAGGTTATAGTGGCCGTCCCGGTCTTTATCGTAAGAAGGCGCGCGTTTTTGCAGCAGCTTAGCCATTCCTTCAAGGGTCAGAATTTCTCCGGCAGCTAGATCATAAAGCGTTTCAATGCAGTTCAGCAGAAAACGCCCGTCGCCGTCCGCCATTGCCTTCAAGTTCTGACGCGCACTATCATCCACGGGAAGTCCACTGCCCATTTCTTCTTCAGCGCGCAGCACCAATTCCTCAAGCGAGGCATCTGTATGGCGTTCAAGAACCAGCACTTGCATCCGCGAAAGCAAGGCGCTGTTGATTTCAAAAGAGGGGTTCTCGGTGGTGGCGCCAATYAATATTATGGTACCGTTTTCTACATAGGGCAGAAAGCCGTCCTGCTGGGAACGATTGAATCGGTGGATTTCATCGACAAAWAGCAGCGTGCCACGCCCATTCGTACGGCGTATTTTTGCGGCTTCAAAAATCTTCTTCAGATCAGCTACACCGGTGAAAATCGCAGATACCTGCTCAAACGCCAAATCAGCATGGCTGGCAACCAGCCGGGCAATAGTGGTTTTACCTGTACCGGGCGGCCCCCAAAGTACTAGCGAGCTTATTTTACCAAGCGCCACCATTTTACCGAGAGCACCGTCAGCACCAAGCAAATGATCTTGCCCAACAACCTCTTCGATTGCACGAGGCCGCAAGCGGTCTGCAAGCGGCCTAGGCCCTCTCGCTGCTGCTTCCTGCGTTTCCCCGAAAAGATCAGTCATKGGMTAGTTAGCGCACGTTTCTGCAGCGGAAACTACCGCGGTCAGTGATTGCGCATTCCCGCACTCTGCCACGGCGGCGGAACTGGTAAATAWACTGGTCMGCGCCTTCGCTCAAAATCTGGTTTACATCAGCGACAGAGGACACCGCCTGATTGTTTAGCCGCAGCAAAAGGTCACCGGGCAACAAATAYTGGTACCTGCCAGCAGGCGTACGGCGGTTCACTTTCAACACAATGACACCGCGAAGGAATGGATCCACCTGAAGYTCTTCGTTAAATTTGGGCGAAAGRTTAGCAACGGTTACGCCCTGGAACGGGTGTCTCCCGTCGATCTCGGAAGTATTTCGTAAGGGCGTCTCGGGCGGAAGATCAAGTTTGATCTCGCGCTCCTCAACAAACCCGCCTTCTGACAGAACCGCAAGTGGGACACTCTCGCCATTTTCGAGGGTCGCTACGCGGAAGTTAAGGGCCGGTTCATCGATAACTTCTTTACCGTCAACGGCCATAATCACATCACCCGGCAACACGCCRGCAAGATCYGCRGGCCCMCCWGGATAYACTTCATCCACYARAACACCCCCTGCYCGGTCWAGMCCAAARCTKGAYGCAATATCGGARGTAACSGACTGGCCTTTRATRCCMAGCCAYGGYCGMGYGATCTGCCCRTCATTTAARGCSGCSCGYAGCACCGACTTRACCATGCTSGCYGGTATYGCRAAGCCRATRCCGTTRGASGCGCCTGTRCGGCTGTAWATMGCRGTATTGATRCCTAGGAGYTTRCCGYTGAGSCCAACAAGAGCGCCGCCAGAGTTGCCTGGGTTAACCGCGGCGTCTGTTTGGATAAAGAAACCGTAATCTGAAATGCCGCGCTGGGTACGCGCYGTTGCTGATATAATACCGCTGGTTACTGTTTGGCCCACGCCGAATGGGTTTCCAATGGCCAGAACAATATCACCCACTAGCACATCATCTGAATCTGCTAGGGCCAACGTCGGCAACAGTTCGTCGCCAATTGGAATGCGAAGAATTGCAAGATCTGTCCGCGGATCATCAAGCACGATCTCCGCGTCAAACTCACGCCTATCCGACAAAACAACTTTAATCTCGTCAGCGCCTTCAATCACATGATGATTCGTTACTATAATGCCGTCAGGTCGCACGATGACACCTGAGCCAAGCGACCCCTGCACACGCTCTTTCGGAACACTGAAACCAAACTGATCGCCAAAGAAGCGCTTCAGAAGCGAGTCGTCGAACATCGCAGACCGGCGCCGGGTTTTGGTGGTATAAATATTTACAACAGCTGGCGTGGCTTGCTGCACGAGAGGAGCATATGAGAGTTGAACCTGTTGGCGCGACGCTGGCACTTGACGGTCCTGCTGGGCCCTAGCATCGCCCAAACCAACGCTGGCCACCAAAAGCCCAAACCCTGCGAATAGTGTTCCAACCAGTTTCATTCGTAGCCACTCCGTTAGTAGGAAATTATAGATAACTGTATGGCGTAGCGTGCCATTCCTTGCAAGCCTTCAAGCGATATAATGAGCCAGCAATGCGGCGTGTTGCGCTGTTGTCCCGCCTGAGCTTGAAAGCAACTGTAAGATGCGCAACAAAAAAGGCGGCACAAAGGCCACCTTAATCGTAATTTAGTTTAGAAACTGGCTTTATGCTGCAGCTTCTTCCTCCGCCCCGTCTTCGAGGCCTTCAAGCGCAATAGTGCCATCTTTGCGAAGGTGACTATCAACGCCTTTAGCATCTTCGTTGCGGTCAACAAGCTCGATAACAGCCATTGGTGCGTTATCACCGAACCGGTARCCAGCTTTAAGAACGCGGGTGTACCCACCAGCACGGTCTTTGTAGCGATCAGCCAATTCGTCAAACATCTTTTTAACGAGCGTTTCGTCCTGAAGACGTGACACAGCCAAACGACGATTAGCAAGRCCGCCTTTTTTMGCWAGCGARATCAGYTTTTCAACGATCGGTGCTAGGTCTTTGGCTTTTGGCAACGTTGTCACGATTTGCTCATGCTTCAACAGCGCCTGGGCCATGTTTTGGAACATTGCCTTACGGTGGCTAGAGGTTCTATTCAGTTTACGACCAGCTTTACGGTGCCGCATAATACTCACTCCATTTTGCCTGTCCGGCCTTGCGCCCCGCAGTTAGTTGCGGGGCRTAGTACCAGCAGGTGTCCCCTTTAGGGGAGGTTTTACCCAATTGGGCCTTGTTTAGTAATCGTTCTCAAGTTTCTTGGCGAGCTCTTCGATATTCTCAGGCGGCCAAGTTGGTAGTTCCATACCAAGGCGYAAGCCCATAGTAGTAAGAACTTCTTTGATYTCGTTCAGTGACTTGCGGCCAAAGTTTGGCGTACGAAGCATTTCGGCTTCTGTCTTCTGAACCAAATCACCAATGTAAACGATGTTATCGTTTTTAAGGCAATTGGCAGAACGAACAGAAAGYTCAAGYTCGTCAACCTTRCGCAGAAGCTGACGGTTGAACGCTGGTTCTTCGTCTTCCTCTGGTTTGGCAGCTTCTTCAGGCTCATCGAAGTTCACGAACACATTGAGCTGGTCCTGAAGAATACGCGCTGCAAAAGCAACTGCATCTTCTGGTGTCACTGTGCCGTCAGTTTCRATTTCCATAGTCAGCTTATCATAGTCAAGAACCTGGCCCTCACGGGTGGCTTCAACTTTATAGCTTACTTTTTTCACCGGGCTGTAAAGCGCATCCACAGGAATAAGGCCAATCGGCGCGTCTTCTGGACGGTTACGTTCCGCAGGAACATAGCCTTTACCAGATTCTACCGTTAGTTCCATATTCAGTGTMGCACCCTCATCGAGGTGACAAATCACKAGKTCTTTATCAAGAATTTCAACGTCGGCTACTTCGTTGATGCTCTCGGACGTCACTTCGCCAGGACCAGAYGCTGTWAGYGTTAGGCGCTTAGSSCCRTCACTKGTTACRCGMAGAGGYAAYTTTTTGATATTGAGCACAATATCAGTCACATCTTCMCGTACACCMGGCACWGAAGAGAATTCGTGCAGAACGCCCTCTARCTGRATGCTGGTCACAGCRCCGCCCTGAAGCGAYGAAAGCAACACACGGCGMAGGCCATTGCCAAGCGTCGTGCCATARCCGCGTTCAAGCGGCTCAATWACAAGCTTAGCCTTYCGCAACGGGTCTGCACCCGGAACGATGGTCAAGCCATTTGGTTTGATAAGTTCTTGCCAGTTTTTCTGGATCACGTTGTAACCCTCTTTNTTCWATGCCRCTAAAGTCAAWTACAGCGCMAWNTKATGYRCGCYGWTACTCTGTAAACTACTAWAWNCGTCGCTGCGCTATACGCGGCGACGTTTTGGAGCCCGACAACCATTGTGTGGAATAGGCGTGACRTCACGRATCGATGCGATCGTGAARCCAATTGCTTGCAGAGCTCTGAGCGCGCTTTCGCGTCCAGCGCCTGGGCCTTTAACTTCCACTTCAAGGGCTTTCATGCCGTGGTCTTGAGCTTTTTTACCAGCATCTTCTGCCGCAACCTGCGCCGCATATGGCGTAGATTTACGTGAGCCTTTAAAGCCCATCATGCCAGCTGATGACCAGGCAATCGTATTTCCCTGAACATCGGTAATAGTAATCATCGTATTATTAAAAGTAGCATTAACGTGAGCAACACCATTGCTGATGTTCTTACGTTCACGGCGCTTAACGCGCCCAGTATCTTTTGCCATCTCAATCAGACCCTAAAAAAGGGGGAGCCCTACACAGCTTAACCCAAAAATTATTTCTTCTTACCTGCAATCGCAACTGCCTTACCTTTACGCGTMCGCGCATTGGTACTTGTGCGCTGACCGCGTACAGGCAATTTATTACGGTGGCGTAGGCCACGGTAAGCTTTCAAATCCATCAAMCGTTTAATGTTCATGGATACTTCCCGGCGAAGATCACCTTCTACCAAAAAGTCYGCATCAATTATTTCRCGAACCTGAATTACTTCAGAATCCGTTAGTTCCGAGACCCGACGTTCACGTGGGARATTAAGCTTWTCGCAAATCCCTGTAGCAGCCGTGCGGCCAATACCATGAATGTAAGTCAAAGCGATTTCTACTCGCTTGTTAGTCGGAATGTTAACGCCAGCAATACGCGCCACAACCGTTTCTCCTGATCAACAAATTTCWGTCTTRCGACAATAAATCACAAGCCTGTCCAAAGCCGGGGATTATATAAAYAAAAWCCCAGACGTCAACAGCCTTGCAACASTTTTTTACGCGGCCAAWATAACCGCTATTTGTGCAGCAACTTCTTCAACGGACGCCATGCCGTCAACYTGCTGCAAAAYTCCTTTTTCCGCATAGTAAGGCAACACTGGTGCCGTCTGTGCGTAATATTCTTTCAAACGCTTACCAACAGTTTCTGCGTTATCGTCCGCGCGGCGCTTAAACTCAGTACCGCTGCAGCAATCACAAACGCCTTCTGTCTTCGGTTTCACGTCCGTATCGTGGTAGCCCTGATTACAGTCTGCGCAAGTATATCGGCCAGCAATACGGCCAACAAGCGCAGCATCATCCACTTCCATCTGGATCACTGCATCAAGGGACGCGCCCTCTTCTATCAGCATCACATCCAAAGCTTCGGCCTGCGCTACAGTGCGTGGGAAACCATCAAGGATAAATCCGTTCGAACAATCTTTTTCTTTAATGCGGTCAGCGATAATACCAATAACAATATCATCAGAAACAAGTGCGCCCGCAATCATCTTTTCTTCGGCGCGCTTTCCGTAATGCGTCTTTGCAGCAACRGCMGCMCGCARCATATCACCCGTAGAAAGYTGGAGCAGACCATTTTTCTTYTCAATGATCTGAGCCTGCGTACCTTTRCCAGCACCCGGAGGGCCAAATAAGATRATAATCAACGYNNGNCGCCCTTCCGTTTWCCYTTRAGMCGGCTTTTCTTCAAYAARCSYTCATACTGCTGCGCCATYARRTGSGACTGTATCTGYGTCACRGTATCCATTGTYACRTTYACMACRATCAACAGGCTRGTKCCGCCSAGATAGAAMGGSACRGATGCYTGRCTGATYAAAAACTCAGGGATCGCACAAACSAGYGAYAAGTAAGCTGARCCRACMACWGTMARRCGCGTAAGMACATAATCGAAATAYTCTGCSGTTCTCTTGCCTGGMCGAATGCCTGGYACAAAACCGCCTTGCTTCTTCARRTTCTCAGCYGTTTCTTCAGGATTRAACTGAATGGCTGTGTAGAAGAAGCAGAAGAATACGATCATGGCGATATAGAAAGCGATATAAACCGGCTTGCCAGGGGCCATCACTGCGGTAACGGTCGACAACCAAGGTGCATCGGAGAAGTTGGCTACAGAGAGAGGAGCCAGCAAAAGAGCGCTTGCGAAAATCGGCGGGATAACACCAGCAACGTTTAGCTTTAGTGGTAAATGTGATTTGTCGCCTTGGAAAACACGATTTCCTTGTTGGCGCTTAGGGTACTGTACGACAACACGRCGCTGTGCGCGCTCGCAGAAAACTATGAACCAGACCAATGCTGCCGCACCGGCAATCATCATCAGCAACACGGGAAGAGACATGCTGCCTGTGCGGTTCAACTCGAATGCCTGCGCGATAGTGCGCGGCAGCTCGGCAACAATACCGGCGAAAATAATAAGAGAAATACCGTTTCCGATGCCGCGCTGCGTGATTTGCTCACCCAGCCACATCAGGAACATAGTACCGCCGACAAGCGTCACTACAGCGGTAACAACAAAGAAAACACCCGGATTGGTCACAAGGCCATCTTGGCTCTGCAAACCAACGGCAATGCCGTAACCCTGCAGCATGGTCAGAGCCACAGTACCGTAGCGTGTCATCTGGTTAATCTTCTTACGGCCCTGTTCGCCGTCTTTTTTCCACGCAGCCAACGTTGAATTCATCGTCGTCAATAGCTGCATAATAATGGAGGCAGAGATATACGGCATAATGCCAAGCGCKACGATCGACATCCGCGAGAGCGCACCRCCGGTAAAGGTATCGAGAATTGAACTCARACCACCTGAACCGTCRAAAATTCTTTGAAGAGCTTCGGCATTAACCCCKGGAATTGGGATGTAGCTGCAAAGCCKGTATATYACRAGAGCACCAAGCGCGAACCAWATYCGCTGCTTAAGTTCAGTCGCCTTGCCAAAAGATGACAAACTAATATTCGACGCTAGTTGTTCAGCAGCAGATGCCATAGTTGCTCAGAGCCCCTCGTTACTTACATWAWTRTWTTMTMGTTYTTKMMCRMCAMMWVAGRRYRCCGRCAAAAAGGGTWTACCCGRRCAGCGNAMYWVYCSGRKWASTATCTTATTTAAGCGACAGAAAYTTTTCCGCCAGCTTTTTCTACAGCTTCCACTGCRCCTTTTGASGCACCTGTGACTGTAATGTCGATTTTRGCTTTCAGTTCRCCTTTAGCCAGAAGCCGTACGCCGTCACCRATTTTACCCACGAKGCCAGCCTCRGCAAGGGATTCAACRGTGATCGCTTTTTTTGCGTCGATTTTCTTAGCRTCAATTGCAGACTGAAGACGACCAAGGTTAAGAACCTGRTAGTCTTTCCKRTTCAAGCTTTTGAAACCACGYTTTGGAAGACGGCGATAAATTGGCATCTGCCCGCCTTCAAAACCGTGAATAGCAACGCCTGAACGTGCCTTTTGACCTTTGTGACCAGAACCGGCAGTYTTACCTTTGCCTGAACCGATACCGCGACCAACACGCATCGCCGATTTACGGGCGCCTGCGTTATCGCTGAGTTCGTTGATTTTCATCTTACTCTCTCCAAACGCTGCGTGATTATTCTACAACGCGCACCATATGGCGCACCTTGTGGATCATGCCGCGAACTGAAGGAGTRTCCTCCAGCTCACGCGTTTTGTTCATTTTGTTCAAGCCAAGGCCAACAAGTGTCTGACGCTGGTCTTCGTTCCTGCGGATCGGGCTACCGATTTGCTGAACCGTTACCGTTTGCTTTTTCTTCGCAGCCACAATCTTTACTCCGCTTCAGCTGTTTCRACAGCAGGTGCTTCGTCGTTTGCAGCAGCAGGGACTTTAACGTCTCCGCGGCGTGCTACGATATCAGCRACCTTTTTGCCGCGCTTGGCAGCAACCTGACGAGGAGACGTCTGGTTAGCCAATGCATCAAATGTTGCTCGAACCATGTTGTAAGGGTTTGCTGACCCTTGCGACTTAGTCACAACATCCTGAACACCAAGTGCTTCAAATACTGCACGCATAGGACCACCTGCAATGATACCCGTACCAGCAACCGCTGTGCGGATCAGTACTTTACCAGCGCCGTGACGGCCCTTGATATCATGGTGCAAGGTACGACCTTCGCGCAGTGGTACGCGGATCATGTTCTTTTTAGCTGCTTCAGTTGCTTTACGGATAGCTTCAGGCACTTCACGMGCCTTMCCTTTACCGAAACCAACCCGACCGCGTCCGTCTCCAACAACCACAAGGGCTGCGAAGCCGAAACGACGACCACCTTTTACAACTTTTGCCACACGGTTAATGTGAACAAGCTTCTCTACCAGTTCGCTTTCTTCGCGATCGCGACCCTGGCCTTTACGTTCTGGGCGTGCCATTGGACATCCTCTCCTAGAAGTTCAAGCCGCCGTCACGCGCTGCCGCAGCAAGTGCTTTAACGCGGCCGTGGTACTTGTAACCAGACCTG
>JAESRJ010000242.1 GCA_016764715.1 Kordiimonadaceae bacterium
AGTTTGCTGGCCAACGTAAAAAACAAGCCAAACTTGCATGGGGAAATGAAACCGGTACTAATACCGATGTTGCGGCTGATTTCTGCGTTACCGAACAGACGCTTTATAGATTGTTTGGCTCGCGCAAAGAGGCGCAGGCAAAGGCTAGAAAACGCGTAGGAAGTTGAGTGTGAAAGTGGGTGATATTTTCCAGTTCGGAAACAACCTGAATGCAACTGTAGTAAAGGTGTACCCAGAAGGCGGCGATCGGATCTTGCGCGCTGTGTATTTGCAGCAATACAAATGGGTGCGGTGCGATTTCGACCGTGTAGATGATGAGTGGAATGTGCAAGAGTGTTGGCCACTGAGCGATGGCGAGTACACACACTATCGGAACAAGTGACAACTGAGGACCCGGTTTGCATTCGGTATGCGGCAAGTGCAGGTTTTGAGCAGATACCTCGCCAATCAAGCAATCCAATTTTAAGGAGACCAAAATGCCTATGTCTATATTGATCATAACGGGCGCACTTGTCTTTGCCGTTGTCATTATCGTCGGTGCTGTAATTCGCGCGGCTCGCCGCAACAGTGACGCCTGAGGACGATATTTTGGTGCAAATATCTGCTAAACGTAAAATACTATTGAAAGACACGCTGATCATCTCTGCTGCGATTTGGATGATGTGCATTGTACTAGTGATATTTGCGTTCTTATAAAACGCGTCGAATTAGAGGTAGGTCTAGGTTTTCGATTATCGCTGCTTTTGACTCTCATTACAGCGCCTATAGTCTCGGCGTTCCATTGGTGGGAAAACAGAGAGTGACTGACAACTGAGGACTGTTTCATGCCGCGTGCCTCCCGCGTGAAGTTGACCAAATGGCTAGAAGCCACCACTTGTAATCCACACGTTAAAGTAAACACCAAAAGGCTTGGATCTACATGGAATACAAAATACTGCGCGTGAACAGCATTCTTTGGGTTAGCGCTGCGGGTATGCAACGCAAACTGACTAGACAAGTGAATGAACACATTGCGGATGGCTGGGAACCTCTTGGCGCAGTTACGCACAACATCTGGACAGGCATGTATCAGGCTATGACTAGAAGAGCTGACGACTGAGGACGATCGAGCGTATAGATTTATGAAGAAACTTTGGAAAAGGTACCCATTCTGGGCCCAGGCCGTGATCATATATCTAATGGTGTATGCGGCCAATTTTGGCCCTATGATTAATGGGTATGATGGCCCACGTTGGCTACTACCTCTTTTTTTTGAATACCGCTCGGCCTCATCAAGAAAGCGATGCAGTCAGGTAAACGTGGCGCTGATTTGCCATCTGATAAAGACAAGGGTCCATGAAACGGGCTGACAACTGAGGACTGTAAGCGGGTCATGCTGCTTGCCTATTCATGTCATTGTCCTTTGTGTGTTGCAGGGTGAGCGCTTAGTGGCGTCGGCTGCTTTGACAGTGGCCCATAATGCAGGATTTGATAGGCCCTTCTGTGAGCGCATGGAGCCGATGTTTGCGACCAAGGCTTGGGCGTGCTCATTCAAAGACATCAACTGGCGGGCGGAAGGTTTTGAAGGCGCCAAACTTGAATACTTAGCAATGAAAAGTGGGTTCTTCTTTGAGGGGCACCGGGCGACWGTTGAYTGYCWTGCRGGTTTGGAGTTGCTTTCGCGRAARCTGCCTGTATCYGGYGAGACYGCYCTATCAGCGATGCTCGGAAATGCTAGGCAAGCTACACATAGAATATGGGCGGAACATGCGCCGTTTGAGTTTAAAGACCATCTTAAACGCAAAGGCTACGTTTGGAATGACGGTAATGATGGGCGGCCTAAGGCTTGGTTCTTTGATGTTCAGGAAGAAGAGCGTGCAGACGAAGTTAATTGGTTAAAGGCCGAGATTTGCCAGCGTGAAGATATCGAACCGACAGTGACCAGATTTACGTCCTTTGATCGCTATTCAGCTCGGATTTAACGCCTCAAACTCCGATCAAAAGCAGGGACCCCTGCGCATGGCAGAGCTTTTGAATGAGACGGGAGTTGTTCAATTCACCGGTTTCAAGGTTAGATCGAATTCTAGATCGTAATCGACAGTTAGTATCTCAAGGATATGTCCGTTTGGATCTTTGAAATATATGCCCCTACCGCCATAGAGATGATCGATTTSRCMGKYSWARSKRKSGWMWMWYRKKSKGKKYRRRKTGYWRKMKMYMWKGRTAYTKYYTYYGMKMWYRCSRGATANRMMWWKMGYYGRMKGSSWKWTTGTCKAGCAGGAAWTGATTARAGTTTTGAGTTTTGTGATTTGGTATCTGAAAGCCGAGCAGAAACGAAAGCGCGTGGCGTATGGAATCTAATCGGGGCTGGACATTTTTGAAAATAAATACCGACAATGGCAAACCGTTCTAGGCACTGCATTATACTTAAAGTTTAGCGTTAACGGGATTGTGATTGTGTTTCCTTGCAGGATGTTTGCCTTCAATCAAGCGCCGTGCGACAGCCTTATCAACTACTATATTAGGGAAACGGGAAAAATCATGAAAACCATACCTACACTTCTTGCGAGCGTTAGTCTTACAGCATTGGCTGTAACGGCTGTTTTTACAAGCCCTGGAAACGCAGTGACCTATGTTGCAGACACTCCTGCACTGACGGCTCAATCAGAAGCACAACAGGTCGTTAACCGCGCTATTGAGGCTGCTGGTGGAATTGAAGCCTTAAATTCTCTGCGTGTGGGCAAAACAACATTTTCAACTCGAAACGCGCGTGTAGGCCAGGGTCCAACACCTGAAGCGAGTTTTACACTCGGCGACAACACAGCCCGTAGAGTTGCTCTTCGTGACGCTGGGAAGCTTGCAATCGAAACATATAACGGTGAAAATCTTGGTTTCCGCATCGTTGTTGAAGACACTGAGAAATGGGTATATCAAACAGGACCAAATTCAGTTTCTGCTCTGCGGGGCGGTGTCAGTGACCGGTTTGTTGATGCCTCTAAAACATCGGGTCATATTCTGCTTGATCTGATTGATAACAGTGCATCAATTCGGTCAGCAGGCACGGTATTGGAAAACGGTACACAGCTCAATCTAGTGAACTTTGCTGATAGCCTTGGTCGCCAACAAACGCTTTACTTCAATGCATCAACTGGCGAGCTTACCAAGATGGAGCGATTGAGCGCTCACGCCCATTGGGGTGACATAGCCACGACACTTACATTCAGTGATTATAAAAAAGTCGGCAACACAAAAATTGCTCACAAAATAACGACACGTCAGGCGGGTAACATTACAGCAGAGACAACCGTCGCTGAGTTAACAGCTGGCRGTGTTGACGCAAGTGTTTTCGTAAAGCCTGAAGATGCTTCAGTAGGAGATCCAATTGGYGGCACGGGCAATGCGCCTCGTGAGCTAACAATCGAAAACCTGGCCGACGATATCTACTTCGTACCTAATGCATCACAAGGCTACAATGTGATTTTAGTGGATCAAGCTGACGGCATTCTCATTCTTGARACACCACAAGCACCGCAGGCGAGCCGCGATGTTCTGAAGCTGATTGCGGACAAGTTTCCAGGCAAGAAAATCAAAGCCGCTGTACCAACACATCACCATTTTGATCATTCAGGCGGACTCTATGGCTACCTGGAAGCTGGGGTGCAGATCATTACGACAGCTGGCAATGAAAAGTTTGTCCGTGAAGTGGGGGCTGCAAGCCGTAACATTGGTCAAAACAGCGGCGCAGTGAACAATGTAAAAGTGGGGACGTTTGAAAAAAATTATAAACTTGGCAGCGGTGCACTGGAAGTACAGCTTATCAATGTTGGCCCAAATCCTCACGCTGAAGAAATCATAATAGCGTACATCCCGTCTATTAAGACAGTATTTGTTGCAGACATCTTCAGCTTCCGCGGCGCCCCACTCCCTGCTGCAAACGCTAATCAACTTGCTTTCGCTGATAAGCTTGAAGAACTAAAGTTGGATATTGAAACGTTCATCCCAGTACACGGTAGTAAAGCAACGGCTGAACAGTTCTGGAATTCTGTAAAAGAAGGTCGGGCTGCACAAGCCAACTAAGTTTGGCTACAAAGACACACAATCATAAAGGACTGGGTTCGTACTGAACTCGGTCCTTTTCATTAGGTAAAAGCCAGTAAAACGCCATGACAGGCTGTATAAGAAATTGTAACGCGGAGGCTAGTCTCGATGGGTTCTTAATTTAGGAAAAAGGGTAAACTAAAGCACACTTGGTTGTACGGACTATTTTGTTATAAAGTAACTTAAACGTGGTTACACGGCACTTTTGTATTTCTGACGCTTTTATTGAAGGACAATAAGTTGAAATTAAAGCCCTTATCCCGCAGAAAACTGCTTTTTCTCACTGCGGCCATACCTGTTCTTGGCGCTGCCAATAGGCTTTCCTTTGCCGACGAGCTGGTGCGCCGCACGGTCACTCCTCGCCAGACTGAAGGTCCTTTTTATCCGCGACGCAAACCGTCTGATGTTGATAATGATCTCGCAGTATTTGGAAACTCAGAAGACTTGGCGGTCGGTGATTTGCTGACTTTGAAAGGTCGAGTAATTGATCGTCAAGGCAATGCAATCAGTGGCGCTCGGGTAGAGCTTTGGCACTGCGACCATCTTGGGCAATATCATCATGTGGATGCTGAAGGCCCGTCTGACACCAACTTCCAAGGGTACGGTGAACTAACGACGAATGAGGCAGGTAGCTATAATTTTCGTACGGTAAAACCCGGAAAATACCCTGGTCGCGCGCGTCACATTCATTTCAAAGTCATTGCAGCGGGCCGCAGTCCCCTTACATCGCAAATGTATTTTGACGACGAAACCGACAGCAATATGCGTGACGGCATATACAAACGCTTGAGCGTGAAAGAACGGACTGCCGTTACTATCGAAATACGTTCTGGTGCTCAGGGAGAAAACACTCTTGAAGGCTTGCTCGATATTGTCCTGGCCTAACTCAAAGAAGCGCACAAAAACGGGGCAGGGCGGTCGTTTATGTTTGTTCTGGATCATTAAGCGGCAGGTTGAGCTATGACCTGCTAATTGTTAGCGGTTGCGTTTTGCTTCCGGTTGTCATTTTTACGGGCGCTTTTTTCGGTTAGTCGTTTGGCGCTAAAGTAGTAGTTATTTTCACAAGCCGTAGGTTTTCAAATAAAGCTTCCCGTTGACATTATACACCCTTTRYGACCTTGCTGGGCGCGCATAAACACGGGGGATTGCTATGAATCAGATCGAGGAAATGCGRCTAYGCAGCAGCTTGATATAGAGCATGCCGCGTAATCGTGGGCTTGATCTGCCGTATGTGCCGTCACCGGRYKYNTSAKCSRMWRRCATGATNCKCMNCCASCCTCTAGCAGGCGGAACATATCGGTGCGGTACATAAATACTAGGTAGTCGTTCTGGAAAGCGCTTGGGTTGTCTGACTTTCCGCTGGTGCTCATATGGTAGGCCCATTTCCCAGCGCCGGCATGCGCAAGATAGAGCTTTACCGCGGCTTCGCTCTCGACCTCCTGAAGGCCCACACATCGATACCCTTAATCAACTCGAAGGTTTCAGCAACTTTTGCAGGCTGAGTATCCCCAGTCGCTGTTTCTGATTCAGTATTGAATGTGGCGATCTTGACGGTATCAGCCAAGCCAGGTGAAGCAAACGCGATCAACGCGCCTAAAAGCAATGGTAGGCTTTTCATAGTACCCCCGAATTTATGAACTCCCAACAACAGGCTGCACAATTGCACGTGAGAGGGAAATGTCAATGCGATCACGGTCACACACCGCAGCTGGATTACACCGGGCCGGCCTCAGACATGGTTTCTAAGTTCAGGTTTATGCAGGAGCGGTTGAGAAAAACATCAGACGTTGGTAAAGGAAAAGTACTATAGAAAATCCCATATTGTAATTTCTGTTTTGCCTCTAATAACGGACTTTAGGTCCGTTTTACATCAAAGGATGTAAGTGACCCAAAGGCGACATAGAAGCTGTAAATTTCTATGTCCGGTTTTTGGGTAATTCTTCCTTTGGGCTTTTCCCTGTCCATCGTTTGAACGCACGTGAAAAAGAGGCAGGATCTGAAAATCCAAGAAGATAAGCAATCTCACTTATCGATGTTTTGCCAGCGTGCAAGTACTCTATCGCCAGTTTCTTTCGCAGTGAAGCAATGACGCCCTTGAAAGAAGAACCTTCTTCCCGCAATTTTCGATATAGCGTTTGGCGGCTCATACCTATTTTTGTTGTAATATCACCCGCTGTAATGTTCCCCGTATGTAAAACCGGCATCACTAAGGCCTCAACTTGCGCCCGAACCGATGTGGGTGATGCGACCTTTTCCAGAAGCGTGTCAGCATGCTGGGTYAAAATGCCAAAAACATAGTCAGGTTCAAGCGCGACTGGCCAGTCCGCGACTTGCGGGTGGAGCTTCATTGCATTCCAAGGTCGGGAGAAACGCACTGGACACTGAAAAATGCGCTCATAGTCTACATGATGATCGGGTTGATCATGCGTGAAGTGCACTTCCAACACATGGGGTTGTTCAAGAAACTGTCGGGGGCCGCATACCAACCTTGCGAATGACGTTTCTGAAATTTCAGGAAATTGATTTGGATTCTGCCGTTTATCGACCATCCATAATTCATTGTTCTGTTGCAGGAGAACAAACCGAGGCACCGTCGTGCCGACATCAAGATCCAGGACAAGACTGGTGTAACGCTCCAATTGTTCAAATGCTTCGCCCATCGTACGCGAAGCCTTCATGACAAGACCGACAACAGAGATTTCCGACATGTCCACGGTAGCGCCCCATCTCAGCGCCAAAGCGGAGTCGTTGCAAATTTTTTGGCTCTCATGGATCAATTGACGGTACTTCTCTAGCGGGATCCGTCTGTCGAGGTCTGTCAAATCGCTCAGCGAAAATTTTGTGCCTTCAAGCAGTAGTTCTTTCGATACACCATTTTTAACCGCGAAATCCAAAAAGCCCCGCACAAACGCCGCTGATACCGTACCCTGTAGCATGCGTGCCCCCACCCAATCTGTTACAAATAGCCATGCTGTCGATACATTCGGTTATGTCCATTGTCAAAACTATTTCGTAATATATCAAATCGTCACAAAAGCTAGAATATGAGTTCAACGAGAATCCAAAGGAGCTTCCTATGTCTGACATTTCATTAGTGAGACTGAACCTTTTAAGAGGATGTTATCTGCTGCTGGCGATTGGACTTGGGGTGCAGGTGTTTCCTAGATTGATTAGCGTAACGGCGGCCTATCCTTTTTATGAAGGGGTTGTCGACGTCATGTTAGGTGCCCTTGCGATAACGTCGATCATAGGTTTGTTCGCTCCGATAAAAATGTTGCCGCTCCTCTTGTTTGAGATTATTTGGAAGGTCTTGTGGTTCGTCGCCGTCTTGATTACGCGGTGGCGGGGCGGAACATTAGACGAAAGGATGGTTGCGAATATCTTTCCAATCGCGTTGGTCGTTCCATTTATTGTGGTTTTCCCTTGGGGATACGCCGTCCGGGAGTTGCGAAATAACACCGATCGATGGCAGTAGTTTTGTAAACGCCCGCCCAATACCCTCAAGCGGCATTTTCCAATCGAGTGTCGGTGAGGTTCCAAGGCAGGAGCTCGTCGATGCGGTTGATCGAATGGTCCGGGTCATGAGCAGCCATTCCAGCTTCGGGCACGATAGTCCGCTCTAGCAGCGGTAAGCGGCCATTGAGCTGTCAGCTAGGCATGGTCGCCTTCTCGCCAACAGCGGACATCGTGCACTGTTAATGAATTGACGTCACCGTCGGGATGAAGATGGACAATAGCACCTGAACTTGGCTAGGTGGGGATTGCCGGGCGCGCACACTTTAACGGCCTTTCGATGCTGGTGCAAAAACTTCTTATTCTACGGCTCTGACAAAGGCGGTGAACGCGCAGCTGCTGCTTATACTCTGTTGGAAACAGCAAAGCTCAACGGCATCAACCCCCAAGCGTATCCGACTTGGGTGTTCGAAACTATTGCAGACCACCCTATCAACCGGATCGACGAGCTCCTGCCTTGGAACTTCACCGACATTCGGCTCAAAGAAGCTGCTTAAGGGGATTCCTCGAGCACTTACTATCGGTCAAAAAACCTGTTACTAAGTCCTAATCGAACGCGGCAGTTTTGTAGGCCTTTTGAAAGCGATGGACCTGCTAGGTTAAACTGTCTTCGAGAAAATTGATGTAATTGGGAGATCAGTATGCGAAGCCCGTTGAAACAAATGATGTCCAGTTGGGGTTCCGTAGTCAAGATGAAGACCATCGGCGCGGCCTTGGGTTTTTGTACCCTGGTTTTTCAAGTGGCGACAGTTGCTCAAACGACAGAAAATGATCGTTACGTTATTTCGATTTCTTCGATTAACGCTTCGCATATCCAAATCAATGCTACTGTTCATATTGATGATGGTCGTTTGATAACGGGCACGGGCGGCGCGTATGAATGGAACCACGGTTGGTTCGATTTTGTGAGCGACATTGATGCAACTGATCTGGCAGGGAACACTATTGCACTAGCTCTTAAAGGCACATCATTTGGGAGTTATTTGGAATTGTCAAATGATGGAGAGCTTTTTATTGGTGTCGCCAATGTGACCTATAAAGTGGATCTGGTTTATGCGCATACGGAATGGGATTTTGGAAATGAACAGGCTGGTCGTGTTTATGGCGGCGGGCTTTATTCGGTTACCAAGCCACTATTCTTGACAT
>JAESRJ010000243.1 GCA_016764715.1 Kordiimonadaceae bacterium
CAATCTTCTCAAAAGACATTTTCTGGTCTTTATGCATGCGCCGGTCTACTGCATTCAGCATCCCCTCCGCGTCGAGATCATCGCCGCGCGCGGTTGCCAACCCCATGCTTACCGTGAGTTTCACTGCTACGCCTTCAGGCACCAAGGCAGTTTTTTCGATCTTCGACCGAATTCGAGCGGCAACAAGCTTACAGCCCCCTTCGGTGGTGCCCGGCAGCATCAATACAAATTGCGCAAAATTTCTGAAAAAAGCTTTAGTATCGCCTGAATAAGCTCTGGGGGGCGAGTAGCCACCCGCGTCAACTGTGGTTGCTCAGTCTTTCCAGATCTTCGAGTACCCGCCTTTTATGCCTAAGCTTTCCCACATGGCGTCAACTTTGGCCACAACATCCTCTTCCATGAAGATTTTTTCGCCCCATTCGCGGTGGGTTTCGTTGCCGATTTTGTTGGTGGCGTCCATGCCGAGTTTGCCGCCTAGGCCGCTTTCGGGGCTGGCGAAATCGAGGTAATCGATGGGCGTATTTTCGATGGTGACAATGTCGCGCACTGGGTCCATGCGGGTGGACATCGCCCACATCACGTCTTTCCAGTCGCGGCAATCAATGTCGTCATCCACTACAATCACAAATTTGGTGTAAACAAACTGCCGTAGGTACGACCAAACACCGGTCATGATGCGTTTGGCGTGGCCGGCATAGGCCTTTTTAATGCTGACAACGGCGATGCGGTAACTGCAGCCTTCGGGCGGCAGCCAAAAATCGGTAATCTCTGGGAATTGCTGCTGCAATAGCGGGATGAAAACTTCATTCAGCGCTTCACCCAAAATGCTCGGCTCATCTGGCGCACGGCCTGTGTAGGTCGACAGGTAAATCGGATCTTTCCGCATGGTGATGGCGGTGATGTTGAACTCAGGAAATTTTTCTACACTGTTATAATAGCCCGTGTGGTCGCCGTAGGGGCCTTCATCGCGGTAATCATCAAGGCTGGCAAAGCCTTCGATCACGATCTCCGCAGTGGCGGGCACTTCGAGCGGCACGGTTTTACATTTCACCAGCGGTACGCGTTTGCCGCGCAGCAGCCCGGCAATCAGCAGTTCTCATTTTTCAATCACATTACTCACTTCTAAGCGCATAAATTGGGTTGGCAGCAGCGACACGCAGAGCATGACCACCCACGGTAATACCAGCCACCAACAGCGCCATCAAAGCAGCGGCTAAAAACGGTATTGGGCTGAGATCAATAGCGTAATTGAACCCTGTTAACCAATCCCTCATCAAAAGCCCGGCAACAGGCCAGGCGATTAGATTGGCCACCATTACCGGCTTGGCAAAATCCCACAATATGCGGCGAGTAACGGCACTTGTCGTTGCGCCCAACACTTTCCGCATGCCAATTTCTTTGGTGCGACGCGCAACACTAAAAGAAGCTAAGCCGTATAAGCCAATGCACGAAACTAATACCGATAACCCTGCAAAGAGTGCAAACAACTTGCCCTGTTGTTGCTCCACTTGGTAAAGGGCTGCAATACGTTCATCCATAAACTGATGGCGGATTGGACGCTCACCAAAAAGCTCCGCCCATGTTCCCTCAATATTAGCTAAGAGGCCAGCCACATCGCTGGTCTTATAGCGCACCGCCAAAATCCGGTATGCGTTCTCATCAATACTGTAGATCATGGCAGGAACAGTACCCTTGGAGGAACCAAGCAGATAATCTCCAAGAACGCCAACTATCGTCATCGACCCAWCTTGGCCCATTGTCTTGCCGAGCGCTTCAGAGGGCGACCCTAACCCTAGCGCCGCCAACGCTTTCTCATTGATAAGGACGTTATACTTGGCTTCATAGTTCTCAATACCAAGTTTGCGCGCAATATCCACTGGACGGTCAGAAGAAAGCACTCGGCCGGCAACCATGCGCATTCCAAAAGCACTAACAAAATTATCGTCAACAAGCATGCCTGTTACAATAACGCTTTGGCTCAGCGGCTCACCGTTCACTATAGAAACACGGTCCCGCCAGCCGTAACTCCCGCCAGGCGCTTGGTCAACAAGTGCTACCTCTGCAACGCCTGGAAGCGCTGCGATCTGGTTTTTAAGAGTTTGTACAGATGGGTTCACTGAGGGGTGGCTTAGACCTCTAATGAGAAGCAGGTCTTCCTTKACATAGCCAGGGTCGCGTTCTTGGCTGTAATCAATTTGTTGGTAGATGACGGAGGCTGATATCATGAGTGCAATCGCCACCGAAAACTGCGCGGTAACCAAGACAGTGCCTAGGCGGGACATATTTTTACTAACGGACCTACCACCACGTAGAACCGTGGCAGGACGAAACCGAGAAAGAACAGTTGCCGGGTAAAGTCCTGCTCCCAGCGATATAAGCGCAATAAGTGCCAGTAAACCAGCGATAAATGCGGGGCTGGTCAAAGCGACAAGTGACAACAGCTTTGATACAAAATCATTAAACCAGAACAGTGAAATCTCTGTAATCACCACCGCCAGGAATACGGACAACAACACTGTTAACAACGTTTCATTCATAAACAGGCTGATAATATGGCGAGCTTGCGCACCAAACACCCGCCGTACCGCGACTTCTTTTGCCCGCACAACCGTCCGACTTATGGACATATTCATAAAATTAAATGTCGCGATGGAGAGAATAATGAAGGCGATGGCTGCAAAGCCGGACAGAAGAAGTGGGTCACCAGCATCGCGGGCCGATGTTTCAAAAYGCACATCCGCAAGCGCAATCACCTTATAACCATATCGCTGGCTCATAGGGCTTTCTGGGTCCGCGGCTGGCAGGTACCGGTCGACGAAAGCGGGTAGCACTGCCTTCACCTGCCCAATAGTAACGCCCTCTTTCAACTGTATATAGGTCTCGAAACCAATTGACCACCAGCCAGCTTCTTCAGATACCAAATCAAAGTCACTTGGCCCTAGTGGGAACATATAATTTAATCTGATATGGGTATTTTCTGGAAAATCTTTGTAAACAGCGCCAACACGGTATGCCTTCCCGTCATCCAGCAGAATAGTTTGCCCAAGAGCCCCAGAGGGGAAAAAGTTATCAGCTGCAGATTTGGAAATAGCAACCGAGGATTGATCCCTAAGTGCACTGGCAGCGGTCCCCTCTACATATTCAATAGCAAATATGTCGAAGAAAGAGGCATCCACGCGCGCAATTTCGACACTTGTGTTTCGGTCGCCGACGGTAAGTGTTCGTGTTGAGGGGTTAACCCGCGCACTGTTTTTGATAAGGTCTGGGTATTCAGCTTTAAGCCCTATGGCWGCAGCGCCGCCGATACGAGGATTAAAGCCCACGGCRCGGCCRGGGACCGATCTCCGGAGTTCCATTTTGTAAATGCCTGGATTTCCGTTCAGATAGCTATCAAAAGTAATTTCGTCCCAAATATAAAGTGTGATCAACAACACTGAKGAAAGTGCMACTGATAAGCCCGCAATATTAATCGCTGAAAATAGCTTATTGTTCAGGAGGTTTCGTATTGAAACCGTGAGATTAGTTTTAAACATTTTTGGCCGCTTCCCTTATTATCAAGTTCACGCAGCAATGCAGTATTTCAAATACAACACAATGCGCCCTTCCTAGCGCTTCTCGCAAAACTCATGCCGAACTGAAGTATAATAAAATTGTTTATAAACAATGCCTTACTGCTATCTTAAACTTTAGACTAAGCAAACCTCTGTCCGCTTTCGCACACTAACGTTCAAAACCGAACGCTTTTCTTCTTGATGCAAACGCAAAAATATTGGCTTCCGGCAACTCCGCCGCATGCCCAACCTTATTCTGAGAGAGAGTATTTTTTAATGATTTCCCGGTCAGCTTCAGGAGATGGGTCCCAGCATAGAGATCCATCAGCACAATATCCACGCGATCACGCTGCAATAACTGAAACAAAATTCGAAAGTCGTCCGAAAAAAGCACTCGTTTTCGAAAGGCCGGGTCTGATGATACCATTGTTTCGAACTTTTCGCCGTGCCATGCCCCTATACCCACGCCAAATCGAAGTTTACTCACTTGGAGATCAGTCAACATCGCCGGCCTAAAAGTTGGGATTTTGGCTGAGAGCATGAACATTGCCATCACCTCCCGGCGGTAAGCCTTGGTGAACCAGGCGTATTGCTGCCGCGCAATATTGAGGGAAGCCCCCATCGTCCCGTCAATATCCCCATACCTGATGGCTTCCTGAAGCCGTTTCGAAGGCACTGGTTTTCGGGTAAACTGGCACCCTGCAAGTTTWAAAATTCCTTCCAAAATTTCGGCGTCCATTCGGTAATCAGACATGTCATTTTCACCAGAAGCACCCGCACGCGTCCAATCCGCGTATCCGATGTGAATGGTTTTTGAGCATGATGCATTCGCACCCCCTGACACAAAAAATATGGCCAGGGTGTATACCAGTGCAATGATTGAAGGCTTTCTTATCATCAACATCGCATCCTCAGTGTTGGTTTAACGTGTGTATTTATTGAGAATCGCACGGTAACCAGCGGAACCACGAAATTTYCCAACAGCTTCAGATATAATTTCTGCGTCCCTAACGGACACGCTYTTTTTGGATAACATTATGTGGACCTCGTTCGTATGCACAGTAAAGGGATGGGCTGCAATATAACCGGAACTCCCATATAACTTGAGTAGATACCTACCCAAGTGAAGGTCAATAAGAACAGCATCCAGTCTGCCGCGGTGCAACGACTGAAACATTTGGCGAAAGTCATTTGTATAAACNCAAACGCGTCCTAAATTCSKGATCGSYWTCCACCATTTTTTCGAATTTTTCTCCGTGCCAGGATCCAAGTCCAAGGCCCAATTGCAGCTTTTGCACTTTCAGGTCATTAAGGCTGGTAGGCGAAAAACGCTCAATTTGATCTCTCAGCATGAATATTGCCATCACTTCCTGGCGATAAGGCGCAGTGAACCATGCATATTCCTGACGAAAAACAGTAAGAGACGCGCCCATAGTACCGTCGACATGCCCGCGTYCGATAGCTTTCATCATTCTGTTAAATGGTATGGCCTTTTTTTCGAACTGGCAGCCAGCAATGGCAAACACAGCATCCAGAATTTCGAAATCCATGCCAAAATCTACAATTTTGTCGCCTAGCTCAGCCTCGACCTTAATCCAATCTGAGTAAGCAATCTTGAATGTTTTAGAGCATACCGCGAATGCCGGCCCGGAAGCCAAGAGGACACATATGCATATGCCTAAGATCACGCGCATGTAGCTGAACATTCCCACTTTTTGGAACATCTTTACTTGTTCCTACTAYCGTCGCGTYGACTATGACGTGCATCCTTTAAGKATCCGTGAAAAAACACCCAAATAGAAAAATGTCAGATTCGGCAGGTRCTTTCAGCGCTTACTTCTATGCATCAACCTTGAAAAAATGTGTCATCTTTCTCATATGTAGGCTTAGGGAGACTGGGAAATGATATCATTTATTWTAGTAGATTTAGGCTTTGCGTTGCTTTTGTGCATGGCTCTATACGCCCCGCTCAACATATTTAGCAGCATGAAGCCTACTCCTGTGAGCACGAATTTTCACTAGAAACTGATTGCATCAGYTCGAAAACTATAGCCAAAAGTATTGCATGGTGCGAGCATCACATTACGGCATTCATTTCCTATTAACGGGAGTATTTACATGGTCTTACACAAACAAGATAAACATCAACTTTATTTCCATGAAGAAGTRTTGTTACTTGCTCTTCGCGAAGAAGATGGCCGAACAGATAGCAAAGCCACTAATTACCGTATTATGATGGCCGCAGCCCTTCTGGCAGAACTGATGATGCGTGACCGTATAACAATCGACGATACTARAAAACTAACTGTTACACTAAAATCAGACAGGCCCATAGGAGACGCGGTGCTTGACCGTGCCCTTGAAAAAGTTGCAACAAGCCGCAAGGATCGCGGYGCTGCGCACTGGGTGCAGTCATTTTCTAGCTTCAATACTCTGCGGGACGGCACAGGCGCCAGCCTCTGTGAACGCGGCATAGTCCAACGGGAAGACGGCAAACGCTTTTTCTTCTTCAATGCTACATTTTATCCGGAGCTTGACCCAAAACCCGAACAGAAGATCATTGCCCGCTTGGAACGCGCCATTTTCACGGAAACACGGGATATCGACGAGCGTACAATTGTATTACTGGCCCTATTACGGAAATCTTCGTTACTTAGAATTCATTTCRRCAAGGCTGAACTGAAAGACAGACGCCACCGAATGCAGGAACTCTCTGATGGCGACCTTGTTGGCAAAGCCGCCCAAAAAGCTATTCAGGCCGCCCAAGCCGCGGCCGCTGCAGCTGCTGCTGTTACTGTTGTTATTACAGCTAGTTAACCCACTGGTGCCTTGAGGCGCACAATCTGCGGAGCCTCAAGGCTACCCAAATAGATAAGGTCACCCACCTGCTCTACTGACGTAACCATATATACATTAGCCCCGTCAGGGTCATGCAATGTGTGTAAGACTTTGCCCTGCTCATTGAGCGCAACCACAGTACCGTGACGAATTGCCTTAGGAGATAGCGCTTTAGGTAATTTTGAGAGTAGATTTTTTAGCCAAACACTTGGATGCGCCTGATCGAGTTGCGGGCTTCGTGGAGAGGGGATCGCTAGCCAGAACACTCCCTTTCCGTTACTAGAAATACCATCGGGAAAACCAGGTAAGTTATCAATAAAGACGTCACGTTGCCCGGCTTTGGCACCTTTCAGCCAATAGCGTGTCACTCGGTAACGGCCAGTTTCATTCACTAACACAAAGTCCTCATTTTGCGAGAGAGCAATGCCGTTAGCGAAATAGAGGCCGTCGAGCAGCATTTTAGTTCCGCTCGTTGCGGGGTCAAACACCATTAACCGACCGTGGCCACGAGCTTCCATAAGGTCAAAGGTATAATCAGGCTGGCTATAGGTATCGCTGGCGTCAGAAAAATAGATTTTGCCGTCAGACCCAATATCAAGATCGTCAGCAAACTTGAAGGGCCTGCCGCCATGCCCGGTTGTTAGCACCGTAACCGCACCCTCAGGCGATACCGAAAGCAGGCCTTTCCAGGCATCTGCTACGATAAGGTTACCTGCGGCGTCAAATGCCAAGCCCAGCGGCCTGCCTCCCCCGATGGTCACGAATGTTTCTTGCTCGCTGCCGTCCGCATTGAGGCGGATAATGCGGCCATCCTGCAGCCCGCCATATATGCGCCCCGCACTATCAACAGCCACATCTTCTGGGCCGTAACCGTCTGATAAAGAAAGTATCTCCGCCGTTTTTAGTTTATCATTTAGAGAAAACGCGCCGGTCATACCCTTGCTTACGGGAGGATTCCACGACACAGCATCAATCTGCGACGGCCATACAAACAAGTAGGCCAATAAAAGCGCGACAATACCACCGCCGTATCTCAGTGCCTTCTTCATCGTCTTCCCCTCATTATTCAGTAAAATTTCAATCTGCTCGGCAGTAAACAGCCTTCAAGGTACGTCCTTCATTCAATTCGCATTCAATTTGCTGGTGGCGGTGACGTCTGCTCCCACAATTCAATCTTAGTGCCTTCCGGGTCAAGTATCCAAGCAAACTTTCCGTAGTCATACACATCTATTTCCCCCATCTGTTCTACACCTTCTGCTTTCAAACGCTTGAGCAACGCCTCAAGCCCTCGGACGCGAAAGTTTATCATAAAGTCTTTTGTTGAGGGGCTGAAATGGTCGGTATCACTATCAAAAGGCGCCCAAACTTGGTAGCCGCCATGCTTCTCGTCTCCAGTTTTAGGGAAAGAGAAACTAGCCCCGTACCCGTCAAAAGGAAACTTCAACACTTCCTGATACCAACGGAGCAGTTTAGCCCGGTCAGTACATTTCACAAATATACCGCCAATCCCTGTGATAACACCTTCTTCTTTTGTCACTGTAGCTCTCCTCTATAGGAACAAAGTATGTTAAAGAAACACTAATAAATTGAAGAAGAACTAGCAAATTTACGCACGAACACCTATCAAATTGTTCTCAGCTGGCTTAAGGTTGAACATGTGCCGCAGATAAGGCCGTGCGGTACAGACACCTCACTAAACGCGCAGAAAGACCAATTCGTGACACCTGAAGCAATGATCGCCTTCGCAATCGCAATGGGATTTTTCACGGCCACTCCGGGACCCGGCATACTAGCGGTGATTTCTCAAGCGGTCAGCAAGGGCCCCTTTTCTGCTTTCCTTCTTCTTTCAGGTTTATTGGCAGGTGATCTAGTCTACATCATCGCAGTTTCTTTCGGTGTCGGCGTTGTGGCGGAACAAATGGGTGATCTTTTTTATGCTGTGCGCCTGCTCGGGGCTGGTTATCTTATCTATCTTGGATGGCGCACTTGGCACACTGCTATTGATGGGCACGACAAGCTGAACCACCCAGGCGCAAAAAGTAAAACACTCGGCGCTGGTCTGCTGATAAGTTTGGGAAACCCCAAGGTGATGATTTTCTATATCGCATTTCTGCCAACCTTCGTAGACATGGCCACGATCTCCACCACGGATATTGCCTTCATTTGCGCAGCAGCGATAACCAGCACCTACCTTATTGGCGGCGCGTATATTGTCGCGGCAGGCAAAGTTTCACACCGCCTCAAACAAGGCAGTACACGGCAAAAATTCAACCGCATAAGTGGCGG
>JAESRJ010000244.1 GCA_016764715.1 Kordiimonadaceae bacterium
AATATCGGCGATAAGAACGCCTTCTGTGATTTCTATCTCCAGCCGGTGTGGGTCTAGGCCGTACCGTGCGAGCGTACTCTCAATAATATCAGGCAAGCTTGTTTGTTGAAATTGTATAGGTGAAAGGTTGATCGCGATTTTAAGCGCCTTCCCCCAACAAGCAGCCTCGCGGCAGCTTTCCTCGATGATCCAGGCACCGAGTTCCAAAATCTGGTTACTCTCTTCCGCGAGCGGTATAAATTCCGCAGGGCCAATTGGGCCGCGCTCAGGGTGGGTCCAGCGTACTAGGGCTTCAAAGCCCGTGGCGTCACCTGTACTTACATCAAACTGCGGTTGATATACCATGCGAATTTCCCCGCGGCCGATCGCGCCCACCAAGTCTGCTTTCAACTGGCGGCGCATGGCTTGGCTATGGTCTAACTCTTCCTCATAGAAGCGCGAACTATTACCCACCGTATTCTTCGCTTCCTTCATGGCGATTTCGGCTCTGCCCAGGAAATTCCCTGCGTCTTGGGTATCCGTAGGGGCAATTGAAATGCCGATGCTAACTGTTACGAACGCCTCGCGGCCGTCCACCACAAAGGGTAGTTCCAGCGCATGATGGATATCTTCGACTAACAGCTCGATACTTTCGACCCGTTCAATATTTTCTTGAATAATGCAAAATTGATCAGCGCCAATGCGGGCGATAGTGTCGATGCTTCGGATTTGCCGCTGCACCCTTGAGGCGAAAATCTTCAAAAGCTCATCGCCGCCAGCCTGCCCGATCGTTGCGTTCAACTCTTTGAAGCCGTCCATGTCTATATATAGAAGCGCGACTTTGCTTTCGTTAGCAATAGCCGCAGGTACTGCCCGCTGCAGCCGGTCCATCATCAGTTGACGGTTTGCAAGGCCGGTTAAAACATCATAATTCGACAAATAATTGATGCGTTGTTCGGCCGCTCGTCTTTCCCGAAGGTCTCGAACCACCACAACTAGTTGCGATTCCCCATTTACCACCGCTTGTCTAAATAACAGCTCAGCCGGAATTTCGTCACCCATCGGCTGCAACAACATCGCTTCATCAATTTGCGCATGGTTTTCGCAAAGCACACTGATAGTGTCTTCCCCAGAAAAATGTCTGAAATACCGCCGGATCGGATGGCCTCTCGTCTCAAGCATTTTTTTGCCTACCATCTCCAGAAAACTTTGGTTTGCATTAACGATATGGCCGCCCATATCCATCACCACAATGCCTTCGAGGGCAGCGTCTGCCAGGCTTTTAAGACGTGCGGATTCTAACGTTTTTTGTTTCGAGGTGTCTCGGTCTACAAACGCTGTCGCCAGACTAAAGCCCATCAGCCCAATTGATATACTTGAGACAATAACAACCAGCAGGCCCTCGCTAATCGCTGCATCTGTCAGCGTCACCGCCGGGTCATATTCGGTGCTTAAACCGGCCATTGCTGTGAAATGCAGCCCGCAGATAGCCGCCGCCAATAGGCTGGTGGCGACACCGTGCCGCACGACATCTCGTGTTTTATTCATCCCCACCAATGACATAACAGCGAAACCAATACCGAAGAACAGTGAAAGAACAACGAAATCTTGGTCATGGCTCAATGTACCGGCAACTTTTATCCCGCTCATGCCCATAAAATGCATGCCAGCGATAGCAAGCCCAACAAGCAGGCCGGCAAAACCGCGCGAACGCTTGGTTCTGTGATACGTCGCGAAGTGGAAACCTAGCCCGGAAAAAACCACGGCAATTAGCAGCGCCCCAACCGAGGGCAGCAATTCAACTCGGAATGGCATGCCCATGTCGTAAGCTATCATGGAAATGAAGTGCGTCGCCCAAATGCCGCTGCCAACCGTAATAGCGGTCAAGGCAATCCACTTTTGGCGCGCATGTTCCGCCGTATTACGCGCACGCTCCTGCAAGGAAACGGCGGTAAAAGCTGAGAATAAGCAAATAAGCAAAGCCAGCATCAAAAGGCGGTAGTCATGTTCCAACACGATGCTGCGATAAATTTGTTCAACCATAAAGGAGAAGCCCGCCCGATACCCTACTAAAATACAAAAACCTCGACCATACCTGTCATACCCGAGAAGCATTGACACGAAGTTAATTTATTTATTTTTGACCGGCGATTTTGACCTATTGTCCCGCTGATCGTCAGGCCCCAGGTCACACCAGCCCAAACCGGCATTCATCCGCTTAGGGCCTGATACTTATCGGCTATTTCCCTTAGAGGCTGTAKGYGCTACCGCAGAAAACAGGCCTACCCACCGGTTTCAAAGGATACATGCTAGACCCGTGAATGCTCTGCTACCCTGTTGAATATTCACCCCAATATCCGGGATAATATTAGCGTAARTATTAAAAAAGATGACTATTGGTGAGGGACAATTGTATCTTGCAACGACTAGCCGCTGATGTAGACCACCAAGGACAAAGAATGACCACCGCAACAGACCCTTTCGACGATTTCTTGGTATCGTCTGGCGATAGACCTGCTTTATTAGCCCTCCTTGCTGCGCTGCATACTATCGAAGAGACCAACACCAGCGGCAACGCCCATCAAGTCCCCTACAAATTCTGGGACGGTGTCTTGAGCGAAGAGAAGACGGACGCGCTTTTGGTTAAGATTGAAGAGACCCTTGAGCATGCGCCAACAGACGTGGCGAAGCTTGTTTGCACCTGTGCTGTGCTCACACGTATTGGTAACCGAAATCACAGCCTTTATAGCGGGTTAGCAAGAAGGCTAGGCAACGCGGAACTTGRATTTCTATCCTGCACGCTTCTCCAAGAGGCCTGCGATATTTTGCACTCGTTTGCTGCTTGGGCTGAGCTCGCACTTCTTGCTGCCTACGGGCTAAAACAATTTGCCGCGATGCCTAAATTCGCCGCGCTCTGTTCTGATTGGATTGTGCTAGCCCATTACCGAATGCTCATGCCGCTGTTTAGAACAAACCAACTGGCAGAACAGCACATAGAGGACTTTGAAAACACCCTTAACGAAGTTGCCGATGCCAGTGAGACCACCGCAAAAAACAAACTGATACACCAGGGGATTCTCGCGGGGCTTAAGCGTGACCCTGAAACCGCAGTAGCGCGGATGTTAGAAGCTCAAAAGTTAGATGGCTTTGTGATCAAACTGTTTCAGTTGTCGGAAAACATTGTTGCGCCGGCGAGCTTGTCAGCAAATCCGCACTCCACCTACGCCCATAGAAAAAAACGCCTTGATATCCAGATGCACTATGCGGATACAGGCCATGCGACACTGCTAATATCAACGGACCAGCCCTATTTTGATCGTTATGCAGAGAAACTGATAGAATCGTTCGGCTATTGGAACAAAGGCGCGATCATTCACTTTCACTGCGTGAATTTTTCGCCCTGCCCAGACCTTCTGGCCCGTTATGAAGCGGCGTATAACGTGCTACTAAATATTACTGTGGACAGCCAACCGGGCATCTTGCCCAGTAGCGAAATGTTCAAAGGATACTGCGCGGGTGCCCGCTATCTGTTTTTGCCAGAATACCTACTGCATTACCGTAAAATTATCATCAGCGACATAGATGGCCTAATCATCAAAAATATCGACAGCCTTTGGCGCGGCGACAAGCAAGCTATTCTGCTCTCAACCAAATTGCTCGACAAAGACCAGCTGTATGGCCGCGTGCTCTGGGAAAGCATTGCAGCTGGCAGTTTCGGTATTACTGACAGCCCCGAAAACCAACACTTCGCGTTAACAGTTTCACACTATTTATGCGAACAGATCGAACTCTCACAAAATCTGAGCTTGGCTTATTTCTTTACAGACCAAATTGGCCTGATGCTCAGCTATCTAGCAAACCGAAATACCTGCGCATTCGAAAAAGGCGGCGCTCCCTTCACACAAGGAGTGGGCTGGAGCTTCAATGACGGTGATAAAAAAGCCGCTAAACAATCTGCTACTGACTATAAAAAATAGCGTAACACTTATGGAAATCAGTGGACTTTGGCCTTTGCATGACCTGCCTCTGCTSGTTATAGTGATACCAAACAGGAGTGCTACACTTGCTTGAAATTGTTCAAATACCGGTCCTTCAGGATAACTATCTTTACCTGATCCATGAGCCAAAATCTGGCCAGACAGCGATCGTGGAYCCAGCACTTGAAGAGCCTGTCATTGYCGARCTAGAAAAACGCGGCTGGACGCTGACCCATATTATCAACACCCATCACCACTGGGATCATGTGGGTGCCAACTTGGCTTTGAAGGAACGCTTCGGYTTAACCATCATTGGGCCAAAAGCCGATGAAGGCCGCATCCCTGGCATTGATATCTGCGTTGACGAAGGGGAGCAGATTACACTCGGCGACGCAGTTGCTGATGTATATTTTGTTCCCGGCCACACCCGCGGCCACATTGCTTACCATTTCGCAGAGGCCAACGCTCTCTTTTGCGGGGACACTTTATTCTCCATGGGCTGCGGTAGGCTTTTTGAAGGCACCCCCGCTCAGATGTGGCATTCCATTAGCAAACTTGCAGTACTGCCAGACGAAACGCTTATTTACTGCGCCCACGAATATACCACTGCAAACGGCAATTTCGCCCTGAGCATTGAGCCAAAAAACGCTGCCCTGATTGCGCGTATGGCTGATGTAGCAGCACTGCGGAAAAACGGCAAACCAACGGTGCCCACGACATTAGGGCTTGAGAAAAAAACCAACCCGTTTCTGCGCCCCATGAGCACCGAAATTCAACAAACAGTGGGGCTTACAGGTGCAGCTCTAACGGACGTATTCGCCGAAGTTAGGCATAGAAAAGATAATTTCTAAAATATCCAATACCAATTCACAGAGTTCCAGTTTGGAAAAAGGGGGAACGACCATGAGTTTTTTGAAAGCGCGGACAGCACTTACTGCAGGAGTTATAATGGCAACAGCCATAACCGGAGCGGCCCAAGGGCTAGCCCAAGATGATCCCTATCTTTGGCTCGAAGAAGTTGAAGGTGAAAAGGCTCTTGAGTGGGTCGAGGGTCAAAATAAAAAGTCCCTCGGGCGGCTTGAACAAGATCCCCGGTTCAAGGGTTTGATGGAAMGCGCCCTGCGCGATTATAACGCCAAAGACAAAATCGCTTATGGCCGCCTTCTGGGCAGAGCCGTTCACAACTTTTGGCAAGATGCTGACCACGTGCGCGGCGTTTGGCGGCGTACAAGCGGCAAGTCATACGAAACAGGATCCCCGCGCTGGGTTGATATTCTCGACATAGATAAGCTAGCCAAAGACGACGGTGARAACTGGGTCTACAAAGGCCGCGARTGCYTGCCACCAGATTTTGGGAATTGYTTGATCAGCCTSTCTCGCGGCGGYGGTGATGCTGTTGTCGTGCGCGAATTCGATGCTTTTCTAAAACGTTTCACTGGCAGTTTCAATTCGGACGAAGCCAAACAAACCATGACATGGGTCGACCGAAATGCTGTGCTCATAGCCACTGATTTTGGCGAAGGCACCATGACAAGTAGCGGCTATGCCAACCAGGTGAAAATTTGGTACCGCGACCAGGGCATTAAAAATGCCCGTTTGCTCCATACTGGAGAAATCAGCGACGTCGGCAGCTTTCCGTTCGCGAGCCACAGACCTGACAGCAATTATGTTGGCATAGTACGCGCACCCGATTTCTTCACTGAAGAGATCTATATAATGGAGGGTGATCGCGACCGCGAAGAAATGCGCCGCCTGGAACTGCCCCTGACCATCAACTTCCGCGGTATATTTGACCACAACGTCATTCTTCAATTGCGCGCAGATTGGGACACTGGCGACGGAAAAGTCATCAAATCCGGTTCGCTTGTCTCAATAAACATTCAAGATGCGATGGCCAATATGTCGGCCCGGCATCTACAGGTTATCTATGCGCCTGACGAGAAGGCCTCTATTGACGGCGTTGATATCGGCCAAAACCGTATCTTCATCACCGTACTTGAAGATGTCAAAGGCAAGCTACTAACGGCGGTTCCCTCTAAAAATGGGTGGGACCTTGCGGCTATTGACATGCCGTCAAATGGCAGCCTCAACGTGACAAGTGCTGATGCGTGGTCAGACAACGCTTTCGTGAATTTCGAAAGCTTCCTGCAGGCTGATACACTTTACAGCGTTTCGCGTGGCCGCACACCGAAAGCACTGAAATCACTGCCTGCCCGCTTTGACGTAGACGGTTTGGTGACTGAACAAAGATTCGCAACCAGTAAAGACGGTACCAAAGTGCCCTATTTCATCATTCGCCGCGCTGATACGAAAATGGACGGCTCAACACCGACAATGCTTTACGGCTATGGTGGTTTTGAAATATCGCTTACACCCGGCTATCTACAGGGCTTTTCCAAATTGTGGATTGAGGGCGGCGGCGCTTATGTTGTTGCAAATATTCGCGGCGGCGGTGAATACGGCCCCGCGTGGCATCAGGCTGCGCTAAAAGGAAACCGCCAACGTGCGTACGATGATTTCATCTCAGTTGCTGAGCATCTGATTGAAACCAAAGTAACCAGCCCCAAACACCTCGGCATTCGCGGCGGCTCAAACGGCGGCTTGCTGATGGGCGTTATGACAACGCAGCGGCCTGATTTGTTCGGTGCGGTGATCTGCGCGGTGCCACTTCTGGATATGATGCGCTATCATACTTTGCTTGCCGGCGCGTCTTGGGTTGGCGAATACGGTAACCCGGACGACGAAGATGAGCGTAAATTTATCCGCGCTTATTCGCCTTACCAAAACCTGAAGGCAGATACCGACTACCCAGAAGTGTTCTTCTATACGTCCACAAAAGATGACCGTGTACACCCCGGCCACGCCCGCAAGATGGCAGCGAAAATGACCGGTATGGGCAAACCTATCATCTATTATGAGAATACAGAAGGCGGCCATTCGGCAGCAGCAAACTTGAAGCAGCGTGCTTTCACGGACGCCCTGCAAGCTGTGTACGCCTTGCAGAAACTGAGCGACAACGCTGCTGAGTAACATCGGCTAGAAACAAAAGCTGGAGGCGGTAACAACAAATGTTGGCCGCCTCACAATATAAGCTCGTTTGGTGTTTCGGTACTGGGTTCCTACAATCGCTCCAACAAAATTGGAGCGAGTTTCTTTATGATTATCCGCGAAGCAACAGACCCTGACTTTCCTCGCATATGGCCCATTTTGCGCGCCACCGTACGCGCTGGCCAAACCTATGCACTGGACCGAGATTTAAGCGAACAAGAAGCCAAAACCATTTGGCTGACTGCTCCGCAGAGAACTTACATTGTTGAAGATGAAGGCGTCCTGCTGGGCACTTATAAGCTCAGTGCAAATAAGGCGGGGCCGGGCAACCATGTGTGCAATTGCGGCTATATAGTTTGCCCTGAAGCCCGCGGTCGCGGCGTGGCAACTTTAATGTGCAAGCATTCGCAGGAAATTACCGTTGAATTGGGCTTTAGGGCAATGCAGTTCAATTCGGTGGTTGCAACCAATAAAGGCGCCGTCCGGCTTTGGCAGTCCCTTGGCTTCGATATTGTCGGCACCCTGCCAAAAGCTTTTAACCACCCAACTCACGGCTTTGTAGATGCCTACGTCATGTATAAATGGCTCGCCGATTAGATACTGGCACCAAAAAAATCTGACTAGTCAAACGAGAATTTTGGACAACACGCTGTCTCTTTTTGTTTGGAATGAGTAGCCGGTTTTCGCGTCGCTACGAAGCCTCGCAAATCTCTCGCCGCGAATATATAGTTCGACCATGCAGTCAGCCCCTACAACGTCTCCCCAGACAACTTTCAAATCAGAAAATTTATCCACCGGGGCGACACCTTCACCATCTTTCACATATTTGGCTGAGTTTACAGATGGGGCGTTTCTAATGAGCCCCCACTTCAAACGTTTCGGCGTAGCAACTCGATTGTAGAGCCAAACATGCGAAACTATGCCTTGGCCCTCACAGCGAAGGTAGGCATAAGCGGCTTTGTAATCGTCCTCAAAGACTAGTTGGTACTCACTATTGGGGTCGTCAAAGCCCCATAAGAAACTTTCAATATGTGTCATTCGTCAACCACTAATCCGACTACCTAGAATTCACTAATACGCTCTAAGCTAATAGTGCCGCATCACTACTTGATCAAGTTTACACTCGCTTTGTCTACTTTTGAAAGGCGGAAATTACCAAGGCCCTATTCAAATCTTTATCGCTTTGTATAGAAACTGAAGTTAAATCGCAGTCAGTTGCCGCACAGTCCTGTCGATGACTTTGCGAAGTACAAATACCTCGCAAATTAAACACCGCCCCATGATCACAGATTATTCACGTGCACTGAGCCGTGCTTCCTACTACCGTACCTGTTCAATTTAGGGGAATTTATTGGGCAATAATTTTAGCTCACTTAGGGGAGGTTAACCGTGATCAGAAAAAGCATCTTGGCACTTGCGCTGATTGGGGCGTTCGTTGCGCCCGCCGTGGCAGACAGTGACACACAGAAAATCAAGGCCAGAAATAGTTTTAAACAGGCAGGCAAACCATTTGTCATCCGGCCGAACCATACATTTTCAATCGTCGCACGCGACCCTGAAACGGGTGAGTTCGGCGTTGCCGTGCAAACGCACTGGTTCTCGGTCGGCACCAGCGTAGCGTGGGCCCAGCCCGGCGTCGGCGCTGTCGCCACCCAGTCCTTCACCGAGCG
>JAESRJ010000245.1 GCA_016764715.1 Kordiimonadaceae bacterium
CAGGATAACCAAGTCAGCAAACTTACCGGGCTCGATCGATCCCACTTCGTCGCCGTGGCCAATGATATGCGCGCCGTCGATTGTGGCCGCCTTTAGCACCTCCATTGGTGTGGCGTTACCAGATCCGAGCGCCCACATTTCCCAGTGGTAGCCAAGGCCTTGGAACTGACCGTGGCTGCCAACGCCAACCTTACCGCCAGCCCGCTGGATCTTGATCGCACTGTCCGCCACACGGGTGAAACTATACTCTTCTGGGCTGACCCAAGGCCTACGCTTGGTCGACCGGTCCAAAACACYRTGCRGYRTAAAGCGGTTCATCTTGGCGTCATCATGCGGGTTAGTGGTGGTGTAGAAGAAATTCTCGCCCCACGGCCCGCCGTACGTAACCAGCAATGTTGGCGTATAACCAATACCGGTTTGCGCAGCGAGCTGAACCGTATCTTTATAAAGCGGAATGATCGGCAGGTTATGCTCGTTACCAGCAAAGCCGTCGATCATATGGGTTAGATCCAGCTTGGCATCCAACCCGCCCTCAGTTGTTGGCATAATGCCCACTTCCTTAGAGGCCTGGATGATATATTGGCGGCGTTTCCGGTTACCCGTTAGATACGCCTTTATATTCTTCGTCCGGTAATGGTCTTTGTAGCGTGTCAGCACTTTTACAGCRTGCTCTTTCGATTTAATCGCGGTGTCTGAGAACACACCAGGCCCTGTGGACCATGCGCGCAGGCCGATCATCCGGCCCGCATCGACCAAATCCTGATAGACAAAAATATCTGTTGTGCTGGTTTGCACATCAAGCCCACTTGTTACCCCGAAAGCTACATTGGCAAGGAAGGGCCAAAAATGCTCCTCAATCACTTCGCTGCGGCTCCAGTTGCGCCAGTGGCCGTGGCTATCGACAAAACCTGGCGTGATAAACTTGCCAGACATATCGCGCTTTTCAGCGCCGCGAGGTACGTCTAAGCTGCCCTTCTCGCCAACGGCAACAAACTTGCCGTCTTTCACCAGCAGGTCAGCATTCTCAATCGTGCCTTGAGCTCCCATCGTGATCACGGTGGCGCCCTGCAGCAAGATCACCCCTTCAGGGTTATCGCGCGGAACGATTACATCTGCCTTGAAGCTTTTATACGCCTTAGGTTCTTCTTTCTTCTCTTCCTCAGCTTTTTCAGTGTTCTCGTCTTTGGCGTCAGTGTCTTTAGCTTCTTCTTCGTCGGCCATTTTGTCTTCAGCGGAAGCATCGCCTTCAGAGTTCATGGCAGCCTTGTCATCACCGTCTTCGCCGTCTTTTTCTTCGTCTTCTTCTTTTTCGGGCTTCACCCATTCCACGTCAGCAAGGTCCTGTGTGTAAATTGTGCTGCCAACTGACCAGACAACGCTTTCGCCGTCCTTCGACCAATCAAAATAATCAACGCCGTAATCTGACAGTGTTTTCAGCGGTACAGCAGGACCCGATACATTCACCGTTGTTGCTGTGCGCCCTGTTGTTGGCACAGTGATCAGCTGCAACTGCTCCTGTGAACGGGCCAACGCATATTTGCCGTTAGGGCTAAGCCTAACATCGCGCGCAGGCACAGGTTTGGTTGCAAAATATAGCCCCGCACCTGTTACCTTCAGATGTTCGCGCCTGTCAGTTCCGTCGAGGCGCACCGAGATAACGCCGCCGGCGCCCGCATATAAGTAAACCCGGTCATCAGCATTGCCGAAGTGGATCGTTCCAATATTGCCACCTGGCACGATAACGCGAGGCTCGCCGGATTTGACGTTCAGGGCCACTAGGTCGCTCTGCGCGCCTGCGTTACCTTCGTTGAACTGGTAGTTTGACGCGCGAATGGCAACAATCTCGTCACCCTTCGGTGTGAACGTTGGTTCGCTGTAATAGCCAGGAATTTTACTGATCTGGACAGGTTTTGWTCTGCCGTTAGACCGCATGCGCCAGACGTGGCCACCGTCTGATGTCCAACTGACGAACGTAAGATAGCGCCCATCATTTGACCAGCTAGGCTGAAACACATTTGTACCGGCGCGTTTAATCTTCGTTGGTTTGGCACCTTCCGCCAAATCCATAGAATATAGCTCACCAAGGGAGGAGAAAACCACTGAATTACCGCTAAGCGACAACACCGGCTTCTGGATCATCCGCGCAACAACCGGCCCTTCAGGATCTTTGATCTGATTGATCAGGTTTGGCCCTACTTCCATTTTCACTTTCGCCGTGAAAGGGATTGCGGTRCGCGCGCCGTCTGCCAGTGCTATGCGCTCAATCTTGCCGCCACTGGTGGTGATGATGGCACTGCCGTCCGGCGTAAAACTGTAGGCTGGCAGCAAATCGCGCGTCGCCCGCGATTCCTGGTCATCCCGTGTGATTGGGTATGCAAGCCAGCGGTCCTCACCGGTTTCCAAGTTCCTAACCCGGAAACCTGTATCGGTTTCAAACCGCGTGCCGTAGACCAGCGATTTACCGTCTGGTGAAACTTGAGGCCGCACGGCACCGCCGTACGCTGTCACGATGGTATCCGTGGTGCYTTCTTGCATATCCCTGCGTACAACACGCCACGGGAAGCCTGTCATATTATAGCCAAAGCCGCCCTGCCGTGTGGCGTAATAAAGGTAGCGACCATCCGACGATACCGAAACACCCTGCGCGTTAGGCTGCTGCGCCCGCGGGGTAGAAGGCCCATTTGGCTTCGATTTGGTAATCTGCACGCCTTTGCCGCCAAGCTTGTGGTACATCCAGATCTCATTCGCGCCGATACCGTCGGTCAGCTGAGAAATGAATACATAATCACCGTCCGCAGACCARGCCGGGCTCATGCCCTCGCCTTTGCTCATCCCGGATAGCTTCTTCGGCTTGCTGCCGTCTGCATTTGCAATGTACAGGTTTTCAGAGCCGTCTTTGTCAGATAGATACGCGATCTGCGATCCGTCAGGCGAATAGACCGGCTGGCTTTGGAATGCCATGCCGCTGATCAGTACTTTAGCTTCGCCGCCCTCAGCAGGCATCGTGTAGATATCGCCCAGCAGTTCAAAAATAATAGTGCTGCCATCCGGTGAGATATCCAGCGACATCCATGTCACTTCATCTGTCTCAAATTCGACAGTGCGTTCACCCTTCAGCGGCAGGCCTTTTTTCTTGTCCTTTTTCTTGTCAGCCTTCTCACCTTTTTTATCGTCCGCCCATGTGGATACCGGCGGCTCTACCCATTTTTCAAAGGTAGTAGCCCCGCCCGGCCCTTTGTTCGGCGCATAATCCTGTGCGGCCAATGCTGGCGCAATCAGTAAGCTGCTGGCGAACAATCCAATTAGTAAGCTTTTCCGTGTGGTGTTTATTGGCACGTGAATTCTCTCCCAAGATTTTTTTATGCTTTAGCCCAAAGCAAAAAAACCCTAGCGGCAGCCGCCGACGCATTCAAATATATAATGGTTACTGAATAAAATTTTAAACTAATGGTGTAAGCCATCACCGTAAAAAGGCCGTGCAATCAACCGCTAGTGATACTTTAAGGATATATTTTCCCGGATAGGCAAACTATGCTCGCCGCAATTAGGCTGGAAAGCACACTTTTGTACGCCGCGCTACGTAAAGGCAGACTAAGAAATTTCTTTGGGAGGGATCAATGGGTTTTGAAAAATTTGGGAAATGGGGCACAGCTGGGCTCGCCGCCCTGCTGATAGCTGGCGGCACGGCTGCTTATTCGCCTGCAGGCACCATTCCAGACAGCAGCGGCCTCCTAAAGTTGATGGACGCGGAGACCCCTCTCATTGCTGACCTGAAATACCTCACAAGTGAGATTGGCGGCAGACCAACTGGCAGCGAAGCGAACGAGAAGGCGCTGGACTGGATATCGAGCCAACTGAAAAAGGCCGGATTTGAGCCGATTATCCAGACATTTAAACTGCCGCGCAGTTGGGCCGCCGGAGAAGCCAGCGCGCAGATAGTAGGACAGACCATTACTGTTACGCCAACCTTGGTGCCGCGCGTTTATTCAGCCCGTACAGGTACTGAAGGCGTCACCGCGCCGCTGATCGACGTTGGCAAAGGCACGGCAGAGGATTATGCGAAAGCAGGCGAAGTGAGGGGCACCTTTGTCTTAATTCACACCGATATTCTGGATGATGCAGCTGGCCTCGGCGGGCTATTCGCAGAATATACCCAAAGCTACCATGCCAAAACGCGTGCGGTTGCAGCAGGTGCTATGGGCGTTATTTATGTTTCGTCTCGGCCAAACGGGTTGATGATGCGTCACGTTGCGTCACAGGGGTGGGGCAACGAGATCATCTCAGCGACCATAGACCGCGAAAATGCCTTGCTCGCACAGCAGGCGATGGCGAACGGCGAGGCCATGATGATGACGGTAAAGATAGACGCCACCGAGATTAAAGGCGGCTTGAGCTATAACGTGTTCGTTGAAATTGAAGGCAGCGAACGGCCTGAGGAAATCGTGCTGATCGGCGCGCATATGGACAGCCATGATCTCGGCACAGGCGCGCTTGATAACGGCACCAACACCACGATGATTATGGATATTGCCCGGCAAATTAAAGCGCTGGGTGTTGCCCCCAAACGCACAATCCGCTTCGCCCTGTGGAATGCRGAGGAGTACGGACTGCTCGGATCACAAGCCTATGTGGCCTACAACATCCACAAAATGGACAACCATATTGTTACCATCACCCATGATATCGGCGGCGGCCGCATCACCGGCTATTTCGTCAATGGTGGGCCGCACCTGAAGGAAGAAACTGATACAGCGCTAGGCCTGATTAAGGGTCGCGGGCCGTTTGAGAATATCGTTGCCCCACTTGTTGGCACCGATAACTATGATTTCATGATGGTTGGAGTTCCCAACTTGGTGGCCGCCCAGGACGCAGCGACGTATCCGTCCAATTACCACGCTTCGTCCGATACATTCGATAAAGTGGATCAGGCGCAGCTCCGCAAAAATGCTGCCATTGCCGCCCATACGCTTTGGTATTTTGCCAACAGCGATTGGCGCGGCAGAAGAGCTACCCCGGCAGAGATCGCAAAAATGGTGARGGACAATGATCTGGAACCCGCGATGGACGGCTTYGGGTTATTGGCCGACTGGCGCAAAGGCAAGCGCGGCTTCAACCCCAACCCAACGAAATAGTAAAGCGGCGAGTGCTGCGGTTGGCCTATAGATAAAACCCAAACCCGTTTGCGGTATGCTGGTACTTATTTGGACATCACCGTAATCTATGACCTAGCACATAGAATTACGGGCTGGTACCTCGCCGTTCACCGTCAGCTGTAGCCGCCCGTAGCCGCTTAACCGATTGGCGGGCTTGGTACNTTTTCACACTTTGCAAGAACACAGGCCARCTACATCAAGCCTGCGATTATTACAATTAACAGAGCCGCTGGGCAAAGATATTTCACCAGCAGATGCCAAACATGAAAGACCCACCCTTTTTGCAAATCCATTTCGCGCTGCAGGGCGGAACGGCTGGCAAACCAGCCAACAAAGACTGCAATCAGGAGCCCGCCCACGGGCATAACAATATTGCTAACTGTGAAATTTATCACTGCATAGAACGTGGCCGGGGCGCCGCCGATTTCTGTAATACCAAAGGAAGCCAAGGGCAATAAATCTGCCCATTCATTGAAGGAGAATACTGAAAAGAGCCCAACGACAAAAGCCACACCGCCGGCGAACAACGCACCCGTCCAGCGCCCAATTCCTTGTCGTTCTTCAAAATAGCTTACGGCGGGCTCCAGTAGCGAAATTGATGAGGTGATCGCCGCGATCGCCAACATGACAAAGAACATCGTTCCAAAAACCGCGCCGCCAGGCATTTGGCCGAACGCTACTGTCAGCGTCGTGAATATCAGCCCAGGCCCACCCGCGGGCTCCAGCCCATAGGTAAAGACAAGCGGGAAAATAGCGAACCCCGCTATCAACGCGATGGCCGTATCCGCCCCAGCAATAATACCCGCCGATTTAATAATGTTTGTATCTTTGCTCAGATACGCGCCGTAAGCCATCATTGTACCCACCGTCAATCCGAGTGAAAAGAATGCCTGACCCAACGCTGCGAGCATAACGCCAGGGGTAATCTTGGAAAAGTCTGGCGTTAGGAGAAAGTCGACGGCCTTRTCAAATCCAGGTGTAGTCATCGAATATCCCACYAGSCCCAASAGGATCAGCAGYAGGAAAGGCATYARRTAWATSACTGCTTTTTCGAGYCCGGCCTTAATGCCGCGCCCAACAATCAAAACCGTAACGGTGATGAATAGTAGATGCCAAAWTACCATCGTGCCTGTATCTGCATAGTGGGCGTCGAGCGTGGCKGCGGCGTYGGCTGAAGTAACCCCCGCAAACAGGCCGGATGCGGATTTAACGATGTAGGCGAGCACCCACCCGGCGATCATGCTGTAGAAGCTCAACAGCCCGAGCCCCCCGGCAAAAGCCCCAAGCGCGCCGACCCATTTCCAGCGCTTCGACGTGCCGCTTTCTTCGGCGACTTTTTCCATAGRCCCAATGGGGCTTTTCCTACCCCAACGCCCTATAGAARACTCAGCCACCAACACCGGCCACCCGATAAGTACGACAAAAGCGATATAGACGAATATGAAAGCACTGCCGCCATTTTCGCCTACGATATAGGGAAACCGCCAAATATTACCGAGCCCGACTGCGCTACCGACAGCCGCAAGCAAAAACGTAAACCTTGATGACCAATGCTGATGAACTGGTGCGGACATTATTTTCCCCTGAAATGCGAAAATTTATTTTATTGCGAACATATGCTTTACGGCGGCCAGGGCCGCAGGATGAAAAATAGTGCCGTGGTTTTCTTCTGGCATTGGCCTATAAACCCACGTGAGTTCTTTCGGCGCATAAGCGCCAAGCGCAWCCGCAAATCTATCCRCGCTTACGCGCATTGCCCCGCCCTCATCAGCRATCGTTAAATACAGCCGCTGGCCATTTGCGAAAGGGGCCTGCTGCAGTAAATCTGCCGAGGCCTTAGCGAGCGACTGATTATCCCACCACAGCATGGGGCTTACAGCAATATARGATTGAAATAATTTGGGCTGACGCAGTAGGGTTTCCACCACGAACAGGCCCGCCGCAGACTCGCCAATGAGAATGGTTTCGTCCGATAACCTGAATTGATCTCGTGTGAAAGGTACCAATTCAGTAGTAAGAAACGCCCGGAATTTTGCTGCACCACCACTTGTTGGCAGCCGCTTCTTATCGCTACGGATCGTACTGGCGTGGATCAAATCGTGATAGCGATCAATCCCTTCTATGCCGATCAGAATAAACTCACGAATGTTTCGGAACTCTGCTGCTAATGAGGCAATACCGGCGATATGGACAAAGTCTTCCGCCACCCCGCCGTCCAGCAAATATAGAACGGGGTAGCTCCGTTTCCCGTGCTCATAACTTGGCGGAAAATATACGTTGATCCGCCTAGTTTGGCCTAAAATCTCTGATTGCAGCGTATAGGTTTTGCCAATTGCTATGGGCAGCCCGTTRTCCGCAGCTAACGCSTKYGTAGCARRCGATGCCAAGCCCGCAATTGACAYTATRATYGCAAATGCGAATGTCCCAAATTCTCGCAAAAAAAAGCCAGCCCTCGCTGTCATGCTCGCATCTCCCCTGAACTTTCTAAACAGCGCCTTGCCGGTAGCATTATAGGCCGAATTCAAATCTAGTAGCGAAACCCTGCGCTTTTTCGTTCGCGCTTATCGTCGCTCAAACACTATATTTACGGAATAACATTAGTTATAGTGATATATACTAATCTTATTATCCAAATAACTAATAATAGGTTTCTTATGGATCGCCTTCCGCCCYTAAAAGCTGTGCAAGTCTTCGACGCAACGGCACGYCATCTCNGTTTTAGCAAAGCAGCTAATGAACTCTGTGTTTCACAAAGTGCCGTTAGCCATCAGATCAAACTGCTGGAGCAGTTCATGGGMAAACCTCTTTTCGTGCGCAGCGGGAAACGGGTTACCTTAACCCAAGAAGGTGACATTTTCTTTTCCGTAGCCGGTGATTGCATTCGCCGCATTTCCTCGGTGACCAATCATTTGATCAAGCAGCAAAACACGAGCTTGAAAATTGCMGTACAAACGTCGCTGGCAGCTGAATGGCTAGCTGAACGCATTGTCTATTTTCAAGATGAGCACCCAACCATTAAAGTAGCGTTCGATACATATATCTTTGCATCCGAGTTTAATGCTGCTGACTACAATGTGTTAATCGGCGCGTGGCCCCAACCCGAAGGTTTTTTAACGGATATCCTGAAAGTTAATCGTTGGTTTCCAGTTTGCACGCCTGATTTATACGGTAAAATCGATGTAAACGACGCTGCGTCTTTGCTCCAATACCCGTTGTTTAGTTCGGAAAAAGGAGAGGACTGGAACTTATGGATACAAAACCAGMAAATTCCTCGCCCAGCGTCTCTCGATATACGACATTTCAATTTGGCACTTCTTACCAGCAAGGCGGCCCTTAGCGGCCTGGGTATAGCCCTTAGCAATGATTTCCTGGCAGGCGAGCTAATAAAGCAGGGAAGATTAAGACCCGTTACAGAACTCAGTTACACGCTACCATGGGGACACTATAACGTGCACTACCAAACAGGGGGGCACCGGAGCAGCCAAATCTCCGTTTTCAAGACTTGGCTGGAAGATTGTTC
>JAESRJ010000246.1 GCA_016764715.1 Kordiimonadaceae bacterium
ACTGTTCCGTTCCGCTGGTCGCCGGTTGCGGCGATAGTGCCCGTATTGGTAATGGTAAGGCCTGTACCGTCCACATTCAGCGCGCGGCTGTCGGAAGTTACTGTGCCGTTGTTGATAAAGCTGCCGCCGGTATCGTCACCTGTGCCGAAATAGACACCGTTCTGTACGCCAGAGATTGTTCCGGAAGAAGTGTTGGTGAGAGTGCCTTGAAAGTTTACGCCGTTCACAGCGCGGAAGCCAGCTGTCGTGCCGCTGTTGCCTTCACTTGTGATGGTGCCACTGTTGGTCACTGAACCAACGAAAACACCGATACTAACACCCAGTTGGCCTTCGCTGCCGCGCGCTGTCTCTATGCGAATGCCGTCACCCGCAAGCGCTGACCCTGCGGATGCTTGGCCCGATCCTGCGATTAAGCCACTATTTGTAATCGCACCACTGTTGCTGCCATCTGCTGCTAAGCTTATTGAAATACCCGCAGCCTGAAAGCCAGCGCCGTTGATTGTACCGCTGTTATCCAGCGTATAGTCCGTCGCAGTATCATCAAACGAGACTGTTCCGTTCCGCTGGTCGCCGGTTGCGGCGATAGTGCCCGTATTGGTAATGGTAAGGCCTGTACCGTCCACATTCAGCGCGCGGCTGTCGGAAGTTACTGTGCCGTTGTTGATAAAGCTGCCGCCGGTATCGTCACCTGTGCCGAAATAGACACCGTTCTGTACGCCAGAGATTGTTCCGGAAGAAGTGTTGGTGAGAGTGCCTTGAAAGTTTACGCCGTTCACAGCGCGGAAGCCAGCTGTCGTGCCGCTGTTGCCTTCACTTGTGATGGTGCCACTGTTGGTCACTGAACCAACGAAAACACCGATACTAACACCCAGTTGGCCTTCGCTGCCGCGCGCTGTCTCTATGCGAATGCCGTCACCCGCTAGGGCTGTTGCTGCGCCTGCAGTGCCGCGGCCTGTTATTGTGCCGCTGTTGGTGATTGTCGTTGTAACATTGGTGGGCACGAATCCGCCGGGAACGTCTATTTCGAGGCTCAAAGAAACGCCTGCGCCCTGATTGCCAACGCCTGCATCAATAGAACCGCTATTATTTAACGTAATATTTTCAGCAGTGTCTAAGAGAGAGGTAGTGTTGATAAAAACTGTGCCATTCCGCTGATCGCCGGTCCCTAAAATGGTGCCCGTATTTGTAACATCAAGGGCAGATCCGCCGATGTTCAGTGCGCGGCTGTCAGAAGAAACGGTTCCATTATTTACGAACGAGCCACCGTTGTGTCTGCCGGTCCCAAAGTAAACGCCGTTCTGTACACCTGAGATGGTTCCAGTAGATGTGTTTGTTAGTGTACCCTCGAAGTTCACTCCGTTCACTGAGCGGAAGCCGGCTGTGGTGCCGCTGTCGCCTTCGCTTGTAATTGTACCGCTATTAGTGATGGAACCGGTGAAGGTGCCGGTGTTAGCACCGAGCTGCCCTAATTCGTCACGCTGTGTTTCGAGGCGAATGCCGTCGCCAGCAGTTGCCAGCGCTGCACTTGCAGTGCCGCGGCCTGTGATGGTACCGCTGTTGGTGATGGTTGTTGTCACTGGATCCGTTGTGCTTAAGCTATGCGAGATGCCTGCACCCTGGTTTCCAGCCCCAGCATCAATAGTGCCGCTGTTATTTACTGAAACGCCGTTGGAGGTGTTATCGAGATAGAAAGTTCCGTTCCGCTGATCGCCTGTGCCCAGGATGCTGCCAGTGTTTGTTACTGTAAGCCCGGTGCCGTCGATGTTTACTGCGCGGCTATCAGATGTAACGATGCCGTTGTTGATAAAGGCACCGCCAGTATCGTCACCGGTACCAAAATACACACCGTTGCGCACGCCGGAAATAACWCCGCTWGCRGTRTTAGTTAATGTACCTTGGAARTTCACACCGTTTACAGCGCGGAACCCRGCCGTTGTGCCTTGATCGCTGTCGCTGTCAATCAAGCCTGAGTTCGTGATCTCGCCGTCAAAAGTGCCGGTATTCACCCCTAGTTGGCCTTCGCTGCCGCGCAAAGTTTCGATGCGGATACCGTCACCGGCGGCGGCTGATCCAGCGCCGGCCTGTCCACTGCCGGAAATAACGCCGTCATTCGTAATGGTGTTGAGGTTAAGCTCGGTTGGATCAAGGCTTATGGTAATGCCTGATCCTTCAAAACCGGACGCGTCAATGGTGCCGTTATTTGTGATGTCATTGACATTGGCTGTATTGGACAAAAACACCGTACCGTTCAATTGATTGGCCGTGGCCTGAATGAGGCCATCGTTAACAAGGGTGTTGAGTGATCCACTAAACAAGAATACCCGCGATCCAGAACCCAGCACCCCTGTGCCATTATTTGTCACGGTGGAGGCGTCACCTGCGAGGACAACTGTTGTCCCAGTCCCTGTCGTGAGCAGCGTTCCAGCGTTGGTGAGGGAGCTATCATTGTTTACTGTGATCAATGTCACATTGTTGACAGTACTGGTGACACCGGCTGCAACAGTTGCTGCCGTGTTGTCGGGCACAACGACGGGCGTGTTGTCGCCGTCGTTCACTACAGTTTGCGCGAAAGCTGCGCCAGTTACGGACATTGCTATCAATGAAGCGGAAGCCAAAAGGCCTCTACGCAGGTGTTGGCTAACAAGTGCTTTAGAAATGGAGTTTTTCACGTTGGTTTCCTCTGTGCGTCAATACGAACCTGACTTGATATACGAGGCGGGTGCGCTTGAAGGTGCCACTAATTTTAGAAACCACCTAAAGTAACTCTTGATTGTGTGTTAGCCCCGCTTGTTTTTCTAAAAGCACCTATGAAATGAACGCTGCATGAACGGTCTATTCAGAGAGACCATCARCCTGGTACCAAAGGCTCTACATTGTGGTGAGAGTTGCGCTCATGGTAGAGGAATGAGAATAATCAGGCATTGTGGGTCTGAACCTACTATATTGACAGGAGAATTCCTCCATCCTATTCGTTCAATCTAAGTAAAAAAACTGAACAGAAATGACGCAGAAAGTTAGACATTTTTTGATCGCACTTGCACGATAAAACAAATTATCACAAACACGTTACTCGTGTATTTTTTCTCATTATTGCCATGCAAGTTTCGGCTGAGCGGATTCCGAAGAAAACGAAAATATTGGTCTTCCCATARCGAAGTTACCCGAGGCACTGGCGTGAGAAAAGCTTGAGAKGCACGGTGCTGTTCAGCCTTGGAAACACAAAATATTTTAGGGATCACGGATTTGTGTTGGCCGAAAAAGATGATCTTTTTTACGAACGAAGAATGTTTGTGAAGGGCCCAAAAAAAAGCTCAACTGGTTTACGGTTTYTATYACAAGCTAAAGGAAAACCAAGGACTGTAGGCCYCTGKAGAGTGCGGGTGCGGTTGTCTATTTTTGAGTACAGAGGTCTTTGTTTCCGCCGCACGCAACGGCATTCTCGCAGTCTCCCTTCGGTCAAACTGTGGGCACCCATGCAACCGATTGGGCTTCTTATCCGTAAACAMTGCTAACCAACGAAAATCTGTTGGCATGTTGCTTACCAACCGGCGGGGAGGCACTGACGCGAYGGGGTGGACCCAATCGCTGAGGTGGGACGGGTGACGATTTGAACTGAGCTGGTAGGGAAGCATAATCCTCTCTCCAGTTCCAAAATTGAAAAGAAGAAGGTGAAAATGATGAAATTCACTGCTGTGAAATTATCAGTTGTTGCTGGATTGCTCGCGAGCACCGTTATCGGTTCTGCGCTTATTGCTTCCAGCCATAACGAAGCTCCTGGCGTTGCCCACCTTAGGCAAGTAGATGGTACAGACTTTTACATGTTCCGCAGTTACGAAAATGGACGTTCAAATTTCGTAACTGCGATGGCGAACTATTATCCGCTGCAGCAGCCATACGGTGCTGTAGTATTTTTCCCATTGGATGAAGACGCCATCTACGAAATCCATTTCGATAATGACGGCGATAATGTTGAAGACCTGACATTCCAGTTCAACTTTAATGTCGAGCTTGGCGGGATTACGTTTGATGCTGGTGGCGTCGATACAGAGATTGCTCTCTACAGCGCTGGCGTTATTGGCCCGAACCCTGAAGATAATGCTGCGCTGAACCTGCGCGAAACATATACTCTGACAATGATCGAAGGCGATCGCCGTACRGGTACAAAAACKCKTCTYACMAAYAWYKCRACAGGCACCACTACWTTCACCAAGCCTGCTGATTAYGTTGGTACAAAGACATTTGGCGGCCCWGGCAWSTACGARCCATATGCKCGYAAYCAYATCTTTGAATTTAACATGCCTGGTTGCGCTACACCTGCAAAAGTATTTGTTGGTCAGCGACTAGACCCATTTTATGTGAATCTTGGTCAAACGTTTGATCTGCTGAATTTTGCTACGTTGAACGGTGACGGTACAGTCACGCCGTTTTCTCCAGTTGGCCGCGCTAACGACGATATTGGTCCTGATATTACGGATGATGACAACATAACGACATTAGCGATWGAGCTGCCGATTGAGTGTGTCACTGAAGGCAGTGATCCAGTGATTGGCGGCTGGACAACGGCAAGCCTGCCGCGTGCTCGTCTCCTTCGCAATCTTTCCGAAAGACGCCGTGGTCCTGATAGCAACGCTGGTAGTTTTGTACAAGTGTCCCGTCTTGGAAATCCGCTTGTCAACGAGCTGGTTATCGGTCTTCCTGACAAAGATAGGTTCAACAAYAGTGAACCAAAAGACGACGCACAGTTTGCTGCTTACGTAACCAACCCATCTTTCCCTGAAATTGTTGAGGCTGTTGCTGGCGTGCCGGCACCGAACCTTTTCCCGCGGACAGATTTGGTTGCGGTATTTCTGACAGGCCTGAATGCTGGAGCATTCAATAATGCACCTGCAAGTGGGACTGCGCTGAGCGATATGTTGCGACTGGATACGTCTGTTTCACCAGTTCCTGCCGTTGATCAGAATGAGCTTGGTATTCTAGACTTTGAAGCTGGTGGTGACCCTGCCGACGGCGCTGGTTTCCCTAATGGCCGTCGTCCAGGTGATGACGTGATCGATATCACGCTCCGTGCTGCTCAAGGCATCCTGATTAATCTCGGTTTATTCGGTGTTGGTGGTGATGACGGTGACGCTCCTGGTGGAGCAGTTCCACTTGTAGACGGCGCCCGCCGCGACGCAACTGAGTTTGACAGTGTGTTTCCTTACTTCACTACACCGATCGCCGGGGATCGCGCTGACTAGATATGGTCGAAGTATTTGATCATAAAACAAAAAGATCAGGAGGGGTTTTTCTCCTCCTGATCTTATGCGCTGGCTTTATGGCGCTGGTTTCTAAAGCCGCAGTCGCACAGGGCTATGTGCCTACTAGCGATGATGTGGTTGTCGCTACGGTTGCTAGCCCGAATGACCCTGACTTGGCGCTGATAAAACGCCTAAACGGCTATCTGAAAAAGTTTCCGAACGATCTGCGAACAACGTTGAGCTTGGTGAAACGTTACATTCGTAAAGGTAAGTTCCAGAACGAGCCTCGTTACCTTGGGTACGGCGAAGCGCTGCTTGCGCCCTGGGTGGCAAAAGAGGAAGCACCAGTTCRANYRMTGNCNTTYTMRATGCGGAGATCGAAGAGTATCAGCACAAATTCRGYGCSGCTCTGGCGACACTCGACCGGGCCATAAAAATCAACAGTGCGAATGCATTTGATATCGGACCAAATAACGACAGCGCCAATCTGATGCGCGCCAAYATTTTTCAAATTCAAGGCCGTTACGACAGGGCTAAGCTTGCTTGCGGCAATATCGGCCCGAGCAATAACAATATCGCAAAAATATGCAGTGACATGACCGCATCCCTCAATGGCTTTTTGCCGGAAGCGTACACATCTTTGCAGGAATATGTCGCTACAAGTAAGCTGCGACAGGATACCTCCGCGTGGGCTGAAGCGGCACTAATGGAAATGTCAGTTCGGCTTGGGAAACCAKCGGAAGCACTTGCGCATGCCCGCAACATCAAAGGCGAAACACAGGAACGCAGCTATCACCGCGCTTTGCTTGCGGACCTGTATTTGTCGCTTGGCAATGCAGAAGACGTGCTTGATTTAATCGATGAAAACGAAACCGCTGACGGGCTTGCKATCCGCCGRTTGATTGCGCTCAAAATACTGGGYGTCGATTGGAAAAACGAACGGTTCGAAAAGCTGGAAAGYCGGTTTAAAATAYTAGCGCGCCGGGGTAACAACCCGCACATGCGCGAACTCTCTTTGCTCAACYTACATCTTCTGGAAAATTATGATGTCGCGTTCGAAGCGGCGCTCGCGAACTGGCGCACCCAGCGGGAACCCCTTGATATAAGGCTCGTATTCCTCGCGGCAAAGAGGGCGGGAAAGCTGGACGAGCTCGGCGAAGTGAAAGCATGGATGCGGGAAAACAGATATCAGGACGATACTTTGATCTCCTATCTGTAGGGACACGTATAAGAGAAGCGTGCTGCTCCGGTGGCCCGCACCTTTAAAAAGCTGTNGGNGTGTAYCCTTTGAAAAAACTAYTCCTAATTTTGGTGATGCTGCTGGGCTTGTTCTCAGTGCCTGTGTCAGCACATACTGCCAGCGATAGCTACCTGCTGCTTGAAGCTAACGAGGCTGGTCTTACCGCYAAATGGGACGTTGCKCTACGCGATCTTGATTTTGCMCTRGGGCTCGACAGCGACTTTAGCGGCGAYCTAACATGGGGCGAAGTTAAAGCCCGTCAYAGCRACATCAGCGCCTTTATGTTTAGCGGCATTGTTATCACGCGCGGCGGCGGTGCCTGTGTGCCAAGTGTTACCGACCAGATGCTGGAAGACCATGCGGGCGACACCCACGCTAGCCTGCTATTTGTGCTCAATTGCGGTAACGCGTCCGGGCCTTATGCCCTCACATACGACCTAATGTTCGATATTGATCTATCGCATCGTGGCCTYGTTCGGTTTCGGGAAAATGGTACTGAGATCCTCGGCGTTACGTCGCCGGACAACCGAGTGATTTCCTTCGCTGCGCCGCGTGCTGGGGCGATGTTTGCGGAATTCACCTTAAGCGGTTTTGATCATATTATCGAAGGCTATGACCATATCCTGTTTCTGCTGGTACTTTTGTTTTCCGCTGTTTTGGCGGCAGGYGGTGCTGTTACGCTTCAGCGCAAAAAAACCGGGCAACGGGTTAGTCAGGAACGCAGAGTTTTTGTTGAGACGGTCAAAATTCTTACAGCATTTACCTTGGCGCATGCGGTCACACTTACTATTGCGCAGCTCTACATAGTACCGATCTCCTCGGCCTTTGTAGAAAGCGCGATTGCACTTAGTATTGTTGTTGCTGCACTGGACAATTTCCGCTCATTCCTCGGTAGCAGGAAATGGCTTATCGCCTTTAGTTTTGGTCTCATCCACGGCTTCGGTTTTGCGGGTGCGCTTGGTTCTATTGAGCTTTCCGGTTGGTCGCTGGCGGTGGCGTTAGTTGGCTTTAATGTTGGCATCGAACTCGGTCAGATTATGCTCGCGGTAGCCGCACTTGTTATCCTGTATGTTGCCGTTCGTGCGCCGCATGTTCGTAACCTGTCTGCGGTTGCGGGTTCGGGCCTAGCTGCCCTGATGGGTGCCTACTGGTTTGTAGAGCGAGCTTTTTAACGGCAACGGCACGACCTCACGCCCAATTGTTTTTGCACCTGTGCCGCATGCTGGTTATGGTCGCGGTACCAAACATGGGGAGAGTTCGACATGGGTTTCAATTTGCGAAGTACGGCTTTGATTTGCGCGGCATTTTTTATGCTGATATCACTTGCACAAGGGGGAKCGGCAAAAGATTTTCTCTTGCTGCCGGACGCCATTTTTGATGGTACCTCTAGTGAGCTGATAACCGGGCAAGCCGTGCTTGTATCGGATGGCCGCATTGCTCGTATTGCACCCATTGCGGAATTCGCAGGCTCAAATGCTGAGCGGATCGAGCTTAAAGGGCAAACCTTGTTGCCCGGCCTTATTGACTTGCATAGCCATGTACTGCTGCACCCTTACGATGAAGTAAGCTGGAATGACCAAGTGCTCAAACAGTCGTTCGCTGAACGCGCTATTCGTGCCGCAAATCATTTGGGCAGCACTATCCGGGCAGGCTACACTACACTTAGGGATCTTGGCAGTGAAGGCGCGGCCTACACAGATGTGGGTGTGCGGCAAGCGCTTGAAAAAGGCGTGATCCCTGGCCCGCGTTTGATTGTGGCAGGCAAGGCGATTGTGGCCACTGGGTCGTACGGGCCGAAAGGCTTTGCGGAACATGTGCGAGTGCCGCTGGGTGCAGAAGAAGCCGACGGGGCTGATCTTGTACGCGTGGTGCGAGACCAAATTGGCCACGGTGCAGATTTCATCAAGGTTTATGCAGATTACCGCTGGGGCCCGAACGGCGAGGCCCGTGCCACGTTCTCAATCGCYGAGATTAAAACCATCGTTGAAACAGCGCGTTCGTCGGGCCGTTACACGGTGGCGCACGCCTCAACCCCCGAAGCGATGCGTCGGGCGATAGAGGGCGGTGTAGAAACTATTGAGCACGGTAGCCAAGGAACCGCTGAAATATTCGCATTAATGGCTAAAAAGGGTGTGGCCTGGTGTCCAACCTTGGCAGCTGGCGAAGCGATCTCCGGCTACCGCGGTTG
>JAESRJ010000073.1 GCA_016764715.1 Kordiimonadaceae bacterium
AAAACCCATTGTATCCCCCTTTACTTACCATGAATATTGCTTGGCAGGCATTCTAACTCAAGGGATGAGCCTACTAACATACGAGGCCATCAACGCACGGCAAGCCGCCGAGCGAAACCGGGGCGAGGCCGAAGGACTGATCGAGTTTATGCTCACTGACCTCCGGGATAAGTTGGAACCAGTTGGCCGCCTAGATGTGCTGGATGCAGTAGGGGAGAAAGCCGTGAACTATTACGACCGACAAAAGTTATCAGACATGTCGTCTGACGCTCTCGGTCGTCGCGCACGGTCTTTTCATTTGCTAGGTAACATTCAGAACCTTCAGGGGAACCGCGATGATGCACAGGGTATGTTTGACCGCGCTGCGGACGCTACCCACGACATGTTGGAACGAGATGTAGAAAATACGGAGCGAATTTATGAACATTCACAAAGCACATATTGGAAGGGGTTGCTAAGTTGGCAACGAGGCGAATATGCCGCGGCGGAAAGAGCTTTTCATGAGTATAAAGCGCTTGCTGAGAAATTAGTTGCTGCAGAACCGGGACATGCAGACTGGAAGCTGGAACTAGCTTTTGCCTACAGCAACCTGGGAACGTTGAATTTGAATCAGTTTAAGGCACCAGAAAAAGCCCTAGCGTTGTTCGAATTAGCATTGCAAAGCTTCACACAGATTTCGGAAAAAACGCCGAATGACGCTGGCTTGATCAGAGAGGTTGCCGATGCGCATGGCTGGGTCGCGGATGCCTTAAAAAAAAATGGGCGACTAGCTGATGCACGTGGCCAAAGAATAGCGCAAATAGCGGCCTTCAATCGAATTTTGAGTATTACTCCAGATGTGCGCTTAGGGATCGAACTACCTATAGCGGTTGCCAGTAAAACGCTGTTAGATTTTGAGCTGGGTATTCTTCCACTTCATTCATCGGATAGTAGCAAAGAGTCGTTTATTACTAGGCTTGAAGCTGCCAGCAAWGAAGCTTTGGCAACGTTAAGCGCTACTGGTGGCAGTAGTGCTAATAAAAATATGGAGCAGCAGCGACATACAGCTCTTCAGTTATTGGAGCTAGCTGAGGCAAGATCAATGATTGGCGCCTATGGCTCAGCACGGGAAGCTCTCGCATCAGTACGTTCACTTGTTAAAAACTGGGATCAAACTGGAGACCAGGTAACCGAACGGGAACTACAGGTTCTTTTTTGGTTGAAGTTTCTGGATGTTAAGACTTTGTATTTAGTAGAGCTGATCGACGATGACAAAACTGAAGCTCTGAAACTGTTAGAGCAGCTCCTGAAGGAGCTTACAATAGAGACCAAAGCCATGTTAAAAACTGCTGTGGGCCCCTATATTTTGGCGAAAGCCCATCTATTTCATTTTGAAATTTCTAGAGATCAAGGCAATGGCGGCAATACATCTAGCCTGCAATTTATTGTTAGTAACTTGCTTCCTATTCAAAACAGCCTTTCCCCACGCACAAAAGCCTTGCTCGCTAAAGCGTTGTCCTATGAAGGCAATTTGGAAAGTGCTGAAAATATTCGCTCGAATTTGACCAATTCCGGCTATGGGCCTGAAACTTTTGCTGCGATGCCTGGCGGGGTCAGTGTGTCTAAAAAAATAGGAGAGAATAGTGACCAAACCAAATGAAATTATTACAGTATTAATTAGTCTGAAAAAGAGGATTTATCTCAGGAACTGGAAAATAGAAACTCATTTCGAATTTGTTGTAGACACCGAAACACCTCTTAAAGGTGGGATAAGAGGAAAGGTGCTCGAATTCATAAAGGTCAATCTCAAGGACCCCAAATTTCCAGACATCAATGATGCCCATATAAATGATCTTGCTGCCAAATATAACCTTCGTGCAACTAATTTTCGCTGGAACCCTTTCCTTATTTTAATAAGGAGTGCTTCTCGAATAAGTTTATTTCTAAAAAATATTTTTGTTGGCTTGGGTTTCATTGGAGACAGCGCAACGCCATCCCCATTCGATGTAGGCCTTAAAAACCGAAAGAGTCCCTGCTACCTGCTTTACGTTACCAATATTCACAATTGGCACTTCAAGAGTGATAGAGGTGGCAATATCATGGTGCCGACGGCGAAAAATCCCCTCCCTAACTACGAAAACTGTATACGCATACCACAAGTGGCGGCTTGTGCTAGTCATCTGCATTATGGTGTCCATATTAAGAATATAGGTTTTGATCAAACTACGATTGGGCCAATAAAATACCATGGGTATGGTTTTGACATCGATATGGTGGTGACACAAACAGATAAAAACGGCATGTTACACCAAACACCTATTACAATAGACCCAAAAATTCGCAATCCATGAATGCCTCGGTGACATTAAGAGTTAAATTTCCCTCTAAGGGCAATTGGGGTTTGATTTGATTGAGCTCTACTCATGCGCGGTTTCTATGTTCTTGAATGTCGGCGCAACCGAGCAGGCGGAGAAGGAATATGCTCGGCTTGGGTTTGATGCGGACAGGTCGAGTGAGGACGTGATGGCGCTTGGCGGGCGTATTCTTAAGGCTAAGGCTTTTGCATGCGTGGGGGCGGAACGGCAGCGGTTGCTGCTGGCCGCTGCTGCGAAATACGGTGAGGCTTTCAGCCACACTGGCGGTACATTTTCTGGCATTAATACGGCGGCACTTTATTTGCTGGCGGGGGACCGCAGTAGAGCGTCTGCTGTTGCGAACACTGTGCTAGTGGCCTTGCAAAAAACCTTGCCCAGCCCCGGTGCGGATGCCTATTACAATATGGCGTCGGTGGCGGAGGCGGAGCTTATTCTTGGCAGTTTTTCTGCGGCTGAGCGCGCGCTTTCAGATGCGGTGCCGCTTGATCCACATAACTATGCTGCTCATGCCAGCACGCTTACTCAGTTTGGCCGTATTCTTGAGGCACTCGACGCACCGGATGATTGGCTGATGCCCTTCAGGCCGCCCAAAACCCTGCAGTATGCCGGACATATGTTTGGGGATGAAGGCGGTGTCGCAGCGCTGGACGCTGTAGCGCAGTACGGCCTGCAGAAAACGGTGGATGACCTGCTGGCGGCGGACCAGTACGGCTCTGCCTACGGGGCGCTCGCGGCTGGGTCTGATATCCTGATTGCGGAACGCCTGCTCGCGCACGGATTGGCGCTGCACGTGGTGCAGCCCTGCCCGGATGCCCTGTTTGCTGAAATGTCGCTAAAGCCGTATGGCCCCAATTGGCAAGTGCGTTTTAAGGCCTGCATCAAAGCTGCCGCCAGTGTGCGCTATATCAGCAAAGATACTTCGCTGGCGGACGAATTAACCTGTGCCTTTGCCAGTGAAACCGCCAAGGGCTTGGCGGTGATAGAAGCCACCCAGTATGCCACAGAAGCCGTGCAGCTGCTGATTTGGGACGGCAAACCCTCAGACTATGCGGGCGGTACTGCGCGCGACGCTTTGCTGTGGCAGGAAACCGGGCGCGAGCAGCTGGTGGTGCCTTATTCGTTCAAGCGTGCGCGCGCTGCCACTGGCGCCCCGTGGCATGACAGCCGCCGCAGTTTGAAAGCGATGCTATTCGCTGATGTGCAGGGCTTCGGCCAATTGGATGAACGCCAAATACCTGCCTTTGTTGAGCATATCTTAACGCCGCTCGCCGCTTGTTGCCCAGCCACCAGTGATGCACCGTACCATGTGAACACATGGGGCGACGGCCTGTTCTTCGTATTCAGTAGCGTGGAAGCCGCGGCAGAAGGTGCAACAGCCTTACAAGCCTGCTTCCAAGGTGTTGATTTGGCGGCTGCAGGGCTGCCGGACGATATGGCGCTGCGTGTTGGTGGCCACTACGGCCCGGTGCACCAAGCGGCTGATCCGTTCACGGGCAGGCCCGGGTTTTACGGGCGCGAGGTTACCGTAGCAGCGCGGATCGAGCCYTTAACCGCGCCGGGGGCGRTWTTYGTKAGCGAGCCTTTTGCSTGCGTGCTTGCCGCRTCAAMAGCGGGCACATACCGCTGCGAACCGCTGCTGGAAGACAAAGACAGCAAAGACCAGGGCCCGTTAACGCTTTATAGTTTGCACCTGGCGATGAGTTCTCCCGCGTAGGCCATTGGCTGTGCGCTTAAGCCGGTTTCCAGCAAACACTATTCGTTCAGGCATTGCACCAATGTATGAGGCTTTAAGATCAGCAAGCCCGCACCGCTGCGTTCCAAAACACCACTTTCTTTCAGCTTGCTAATAGTGCGCGAAACGGTTTCGCGAGCAATATTCAGCTTTACGGCCATATCTGTGATAGTGGGCATTTTGCGGATCACAGTGGCTTTTATATCTTCTTCCTGCGCGGTACTGGTGTTGGCCATGCGCAGCAGTTCAGCTGATATGCGCGCGGTAGCGGACAGGGTGGCTTGCTCAAATAGTCTGCGTGTCGTTTTCTGAACACGGCGCGCAAGCAGCCTGCAGATACGGTGGCCAAACGCGCCGTTATTGTTGATGAGGTCGAGGAAGGCTTTGCCCGGAATTTTGGCGAGCACTGTTTGTGTCACAGTGTACATATCAGCAGTACGGGGTTCCTGCACAAGCGGCGCCATTTCGCCAAACACGTCACCGGCTGAAAAATGATCAAGCCAGACTTCGATGCCGCCGCCCGAATAGCGGACCGCACGGGCCTCGCCTTCGAGGATAAAATAAACCGCGTCACTGTTGTCGCCCTCACAAAAGATACAGGTGCCGGAAGGTAATGTGACAAGGCTGCTATAGGCTTTAATATCTGCCAACAAGCCAGGATCGTTGCCTAAAAACTCCGATAAATTGTCCCACATAAAGGGCTCCCCTATTTAAACGAACACCTGCCAAAGCGCGCCCATTGAGAGATAGGATTACAGCGAGCGCCAAATTACAACCCCAAAGCGCATCAAAAGAACGTTAACAAGCCCAGTTATGGTTGTGGATCGCTGCAGAGTAACWGCGGTAAAGGTAACTAAGGAATGGGTAACGCCAATAGTTACACATGAGGTGGTTTTCTTGAAAACAGGCTCCTGAGTAGCCCAGCGGGAACGCTACGATTTCAGGCTTGAAGCGGATCAATCCAAGGTCGGGCCGCTTTTTATAGAGCCCGAAGTACCGCTGATAGAATTTGCTTTGCTGTTGTTTCAGAAGGACGGCGATGATGTGTGGGCCATATTCCTTCTTCCAGGCCTACGCCATATAGAAGCCAACATAATAAAGCGGGCAACCAACTTTGTCGCCGAATTCCGTGCTATAAATGGGCCCATACTAGCCGCCGCTTTGCAGGGCTTTAATAGATGCCWCCTGCAAGGCGAAGCTAGCTTCAATGGTCGGCGTCGGTCGGCTGATATCTACTGAAGGCGCGCCCCTCGGAAGGGCTGCATGCGAGCTAAAAACGAGCGCTGCGAGCGTAAACTGGAAAAGTGGGCGGCCAAAAACCCGGAGTTTTTTAGGCATAGTGCCCACTGATCTACGCCACTGTTAAGGCAAAGTTTAAAAGGATTAGTCACCATGTCAGGWAGGCCGACAAGTTGCGAAATTATGCTCAAGGCGCAAGCGAAGTGGTAGGCTATGGTTTTTTGATCTGGCATTGTGAGCAAGCCGTCCATATAAGGGCGACTATAGGCCGCCGTTGAAGTAAGTAACCGTGCCGGCACAGCAGAGAAAAGGGTACCCCATGGATTATGAAGAAGCTGACAAGTTGATCGCTGCCCTTGATGTTAAGGATTGTCCAGCAAAGGCGCAGCTTGGTGAAACAACCAGCATTAAAGTGTTGCCTGAAAGCGAGCACGACGCCGATCATCCAGCCGCTGATTTTTTGGGGCTGAAAAACCAAAGTGAGAGTTTGAGCACTGCTTTTCTGCGCTGGCATTCAAAACCAGCTGGTGTGCCTGTGAAAATCAAGGTGCCAGCCGGAACCACACTGTATGTGGCTAAAAAAGGCAATCATCCCTTTTTGATTAAAGAACGCGTTAGCTAACGCCTGGGTTCAATCGTGGGATAGTTTGCAATATTCTAAATACATATTATATTTAGAGGGTAAACAGCCTAAGGAACCAGACATGCGCCTGACATTGCAGACCGATTATTCGCTTAGGGTATTGATGCTGCTTGGCGTAACAGGTGAGCGTCTGGTGACGATCAAAGAGATTTCTGAAACCTACGATATCTCGAAGAACCATTTGATGAAAGTGGTGCACCATTTGTCTGGCCTGGGATACTTGGATACGGTGCGCGGCAAAAACGGCGGCATGCGGCTTGGCCGTGAGCCTTCGGAGGTTCGCATTGGTGCGCTTGTCCGGCAGACCGAACCTGACATGGCATTGGTGCAATGTTTTCCCGGCGGSACYAAAGGCGGRTGCAGGCTGGAAGCAGGGTGCCAATTAAACGGTGTGCTGAGCGAAGCCTTGGCCGCGTTTCTAGCAGTGCTGGATAAATATACATTGGCGGACCTTCTAGCCCAACCTGCGCTGCTTGCGGGCTTGCTCGGTGTGCCTGTAGCCGACAGTGCCGCCTAGGGCGCAGCCCCTTCTGTAGCGAAAGAATCGACTTCCCTTAATCAAAAAATTGGATGCCACGGGCTGTAGCTTTATGTACCGCCTTTACTATTACACCCAGTGGCGGGTTGTTGCGCCTCAACATATCTCATTGAATTTATTAATGTATTTTTACATTCAGCTATATTTTCCTTCACCATTTTATAAAAWRWAWWRWATTTANATCNWKAATATATAATAAGTATTTAAAATACATGTTAAAGGAGAATGCTGGTGCAAACACTAGCCCTAACGGTTTCTGCCGTATTTATACTTTTGCTGACGATAGCGTTCTTTATCGTCGTTTCCCGAGCAGGCGAAAAAGCCGCCTTTGAAAAAATCGCCCCCGGTGGTTACCGCCTGCGTAACACATTATTCAAAGTGCTTGTTGTCGGCGGGGTTGTTGTGGCAGGCCTCAGTTTGCCGCGCGCTTTCATCYCCACTGACGCGTGGGCGGCAAGCGATAAAGTTCAAACAATTCACGCCATTGGGTACCAGTGGTACTGGGAACTGGACGCCGATGAGGCAACAGTCGGCCTACCGGTTGAATTCCTTGTTTCCAGCGCTGACGTCACCCACGGTTTTGGCATCTACGACGAGAATATGACGCTTATCGCCCAAACGCAGGCCATGCCCGGCTACACCAACCGCCTGAACGTTACTTTTGATAAACCCGGTGTTTACCAACTCCTGTGTCTCGAGTTCTGCGGTGTGGCGCACCACGATATGGTGGCTGAAATTACAGTGTCCGTTGCCTCCACAGAACATGCGACAAAAGAAGGAGCCAGTGAATGAGTAGCTCAACACCTCAGCAAGCCCGSGATACCTTCTCGCCMGCYGTGCTTACYTATACTGCCACGTCKGGGCTYGTGTTKGTCCTRATGATGCTKGTTGGKTCYKTGCTGCGCGCAGCTCAAGGCCGCTGGATTGATATTGACGCTGATATTTTTTACCAGCTAATGACAGTGCACGGCATCGGCATGATCGGTGCTGCAGGGCTTTGCGGCGCGTCCGTTATGCTGCACTTCCTCAGTAAATATGTGGATCTGAGCACGCGTGTGATCTGGATCAATCTTGGCCTGTTTATCACAGGGGTTGTTTTCATTTTGAGCTCGATCCTTATTGGTGGCTTCGCTGCGGGCTGGACATTCCTCTACCCGCTGCCCGCAATCAGCGGCGGTGCATGGGAACCCAATGSAGCAATTTTGTATCTGGTTGGACTCGGACTGATCGGAGTCGGATTCCTTTTGCTTCACCTAGACGGTGCGCGTGCCATCATTGCCAAGTACGGTAGTTTGGGCGCCGGGCTTGGSTGGCCGCAACTGTTCGGCGGCAGCGATGCACCGATGCCGCCAGCGACCATTGTCGCCACCACTATGGTGATTATTGCAAATACCATCGGCGTGGTGTCTGGCGCGACAGTTATTGCGATCAGCATAACCAACYTGATYGCGCCAGAGTTCGCAATWGACGCCCTACTGGCCAAAAACATGATCTATTTCTTTGGYCACGTGTTTATCAACTGCAGCATCTATATGGCTGTGATCGTGGTGTACGAAGTGCTGCCGCACTATACTGGCCGGCCTTACAAAGTGAACAAAGTGTTCCTYGCCGCGTGGAGTGCTTCCACCATTATGGTGATGGCCGTTTACCCGCACCAYCTTYTRCTCGACGGGGTTATGCCTAAATGGGCGATGGTTTTGGGCCAGATAGTTTCCTATATGAACGGCATTCCGGTGATGGCTGTCACCGCATACGGYGCSCTGATGCTCATCCATAAATCCGGCATCAAATGGAGCCCCGTACCTGCGTTTCTAATACTGTCGATGTTCGGCTGGACAGTGGGTGTTATCCCCGCAATTGTTGACGGCACCATTGCCGTTAACCGGGTGATGCATAACACCATGTGGGTGCCYGGGCATTTYCATATTTACYTGATCGTTGGCYTGCTYTCSATGTTCATYGCCTTCATGTTTTAWATTGCWGGYAACAASGGKTACCRGCCGTCAGCMTTYGACCGGGCYAGTGTGTGGCTKTACGGYGGSTCCGGCWTGGCWTTCAGCTTYGTGTTCCTGCTGGCGGGCGCAAACAGTGTGCCACGCAGATGGGCTGTGCATCTGCCGGAATGGCTGGCGCTTGACCGGGCG
>JAESRJ010000247.1 GCA_016764715.1 Kordiimonadaceae bacterium
TTTTGAAGAACCGGATACATTCAAACATTATGTGCTCGGTAGTCCGGCCTTCGGCCCAAGGGACCTCACGTTTCTTCAAGATCTCGCCGCAAAACGCGAAGCTGATGGCACACCGCTGGATGCCAATGTGTATGTAAGTGTGGGGGAGAAAGAAACCAGAGCAATACCATTAATTGAAACATTTATGTCCACGCTTCAGCGCCGTACTGGTACTGGCCTCAACGTCAAMGAGCTCGAAGTTGTGAAGMRGTCCGGCCACTCGGAAGCTTTCCCGGCTACAGCAGTGCGTAGTTTCAAGTGGCTATCAGATCTGATGGCCAAGAATAACACTGGGGAATGAACATGAAAACGATTTTTGCGACATTTGCGCTGGTGTTCACGGTTGCAGCTGCAAGCACTACAGGTCACGCAGGTGATAAACTTGAGGGCGTCCAAGGCCCCTATCTAGGGCAAACGCCGCCGGGCTTAACCGCTAWGCCCTTTGCACCCGGCATWGTGAACACAGAAGAATGGGGGGATGTTGGTGGTTTCTCCCCGGATATGAACGAATTTTATGTCAGCCGGTGGCGGCACACTAGGGACGCACCAGAACCTGAAAATGCTGTTTACAAAAGAGAGGGTGATGGTTGGCAGCGACTGGCAGGCTCAGCTGAGACACGCAGGCCTTTCTTCGCGCCAGATGGCAATACCCTRCACTTTAAGGCTGAGTATAAAGAGCGCACGACTGATGGCTGGTCAAAAATGAAAAGCCTCGGTCCCGCGTTTGAAGATATACCCATCATGGGCCTTTCTGCTTCAGCTAAAGGCACTTTAGTTTTTGACGAATTCACCAGGGATGGGAACGGTACTCTTCGGTATTCAAAACTGGTTGACGGCAAGCGTGAAGCACCAAGGGCATTGCCTAAAGAAATCAATACAGGCATGTGGAATGCCCATCCGTTCATCGCCCCAGACGAGAGTTACATTTTGTGGGACGGACAAAGGGCAAGTGGGTTTGGCGAAGGTGACCTCTATATCAGTTTCCGTCAGCCAGATGGTTCCTGGGGCGAAGGCATCAATCTCGGCGACAAGGTAAACACAGACGCTCAAGAAGGCGGCCCACAGGTCACACCTGACGGAAAATATCTCTTTTTCAATAGAATGGTGCCGTTAGCAAACGGCGATACGGGTTCTCAATCAGACTTATACTGGATCGATGCTCAGGTAATCGAGAACCTCCGGCCCAAGCCATAACCCTGCGGTAGGAAAAGGCACTGTAGAGATATGGGGACGCAGGAGAATTATGTCGCCACAACTTGATAGGATATTTAATCCATGTTCAACTACGGCAAATCAAAGTACGTCCCCGCCCTTTGCGCTTCGTATAGCAAGACGAAGGGATCTACCCGCTTTTGTTACGGCGGTGGTTCGTGAAAAACCAAAGTGAATTTATGTAACCTAAGGAGTTCTGGAGGCATAGGATATTTAGTCCAAGTTCGACTACGAGAAAACAGAGTACATCCCAATAACTCGTATGCAGCCGACCAACCCCATCTAGGCGGATCTAACTGGGGCTGCCTTATGACTGTCCGAGTTGACAGGCATAGTGCCTGGTTGGGTTAGCAGGGCTATAGATTGGCAACAAAAGGAAAGCGGGCGGATACTCAGCAAACCGCCGAACACCAGTCAGTTTAACTAGTGTCACTTTCTTGTCGCTTAAATTTAAGGGGAGTTTCACGTCCTCGCTGAAACCACGTTCCTTGGATTGTTTCAAAAGTAGCATCGATGGTACCTTTATAGTCGCCGTCTACCTGCATCACAGTAAAAACAACACTTCCCCCAACAAGAATTACATCAGAAATGAGAAGTTCGTTGTTACCTCGTTCGGGGTTTACAAGCGAGCCTGTACCATCTGAAGAGATCGTTAAAATTAAAGGCAACTGTCGCTCCTCAGAAATTAGGAGAACGCCATTCCAAGTTCCAACTAGCTTCTTAAAGGTATCATCCGAAATTGCGGCATTTGATACCATCGCCGTAAGAAACAAAACTCCCACCAGCATGTAAGCTAGACTGTTTTTAAAGAGCATAAATTTTTCCTCCAATATTGCGACTTATCCTGAATGGCTAGGCCATTCAACTTTCGACTGTCTGAGCAAGAAAGTCCCCAAACACTTTCACAAACCATTTTGCAGTCGGAAACTAAACTAGGCTGACTGCGACACAGTAGTGCTCCACTATTCGTACCGGAGAGATCCAATAGGCAATGACCTTGAAACCCTTACTGAATGCCAGGCAACCGCCAACCAAGACATAGCAATAGTCATCAAACTACCGACCAGAAAATATCCAATTTCAATATCAATGCGATATTCGAACCCATCTAGATATTCTCGCGAAATAAAATAGGCCAAAGGCCATGCCATAAGCCCCCCAAACACTACTGGCTTCGTGAACTGCCAAACCATCAATTTGAGGATCTTCCAATTCGTGGCACCATAAACTTTACGCACGCCAATCTCTTTAGTCCGCCGGCTGGCCGAATAGACCGACAATGCATAAAGCCCCATGCACGCGATAATGATCGACACACCAAAAAAAACCGCTAACAAAAAGGCCATTTTTCGGTCTTCCAAATACAAAGCATCAATAGCGTCATCTAAATAATAAAACTCAAACGGAATTTCGGATGCATGATTGCGCCAGACTTCCTCTAGCTCCCTATGCACCTGGATCAAATCTACGTTGGGGTCATATTCAATTGTGAACGCGTAGAACAATTCCGGATTCATATAATATATGTAAGGCCGTATTTTTTCTTTAAGGGATCGTGGGTGAAAGTCTTCAACAACGCCGACAATTGTCAGGTCCAATCGCCGCCACTTGATGTGCTTACCAATTGCTTCATCAGCGCTACTAAAACCAAACTGTTTAATAGTGGCCTCATTGAGCACAATTGAGCCCGGAACGCCTCTACGCCTCCTATCATTGTTAAATGATATCTGATCCAATTCAGATTCCGCAGACAAATACCGGCCACTCTTCAGGGGTATTTGATACTGCTCAAAGAAATTAGCACTTATTGACCTGTGGCTGAATGTAACTCTGCGATCTGGACCATCTCCAGTGAGTGTTGCAACGGAGCCGTTATAAAGTCCATCGGCAGGCACTGCTCTGGATATGGAAACACTTTTAACTGTCCCCAAATTACGCATCTCATTTGCCAAAATATCGGCACTAACAACACGCTCAATATTTCGAATTACGAGTTTTTTATCAAAAGAAAACCCCAATGGCTGACTGCCAATAAGCTGGTCTTGCTGAAACAATACAAATACAAAAATTGCCAAAGTGGTAGCCACACTGAATTGAGCTGAAACAAGATAAAATTGAATTCCCCTAAACCCGCCAACACTGTGTTTTTTACCGAAGTTAAAAAGATTTATAGGCTTAAAGGACGCAGCTACAAGTGCCGGGTAGACGCCCCCGAGTACACCGATCACCGTCACTAGTAGTACTGAAAAAACAACCACCTGCGCTTTGCCCAACATGCCAAAACCAAGGGGCTTGCCTAAGAAACTAGACATAAAAGGCAGCACCGCTTCTACTAATGAAACAGCTAATAACAATGACAAAAGCGCAAAAATAACACTCTCACCTATATACTGAAATACTAAATGTTTCTTTTGGGCCCCAAGAATTTTGCGTACGGCTACTTCCTTCGAGCGCTCCATGGTGTGCGCAAGGGACATGTTAACAAAGTTAACCGTAGCAACACACAAAATTAGCACTGCTATTATTGACAGACTATATACAATGCGCCAATCACCTGGGGGCTTAATATGTTCAATCGCATTGTAAGCTAGGTGCACGTCTTTAATGTCCATTATCAAAGAAAAATCGTGCGCGCCGCCGTCCTTTCCTCGGTGATGAGGCGGCACGGCAAAATCCAAAAAAGCCGCCATTCTTGAATTAATCAACTGTGGATCCACACCTGGTTTCAACTTTAGATAGGTATACCCTTGTTTCCACCCCCAGTTTCGCGGAATGCGGGGCCCCAACTGAGGGTCGTTTGGAATGTATTTAATAATGACCTCAAAATCGAACTGGCTATTTGCGGGCAGGTCTCTAAATACACCGCCAACTTTAAAATCGCGCTTACCGTCAATCGTGATAACACCTTGTCCAATAGCATCACCGTCAAACAACTTTGCGGCCATTTTTTCTGATATAAAGGCCGTATTGTAATCAAACTGAGCCCTGTCGGGAACGCCGTCCAAGAACTGAATAGGCAATACATCAAGAAAGTTATTGTCCACCCTCCACACATCTTGCAGCACAGGGGAGTCCCCAATTTTCAGAACTCTCGGTTCTTTGAAAATTTGGGTAACGAATTCGATTTCCGGAAAATATCTTTTTAAGGCGGATTTGGCAGCAAGGGGCGACATAACAGTAAGTTCGGGTGTCCCATTATTAGCGTCATACCCTGTCTGGTAAATATACAGGTTTTTTTCGTCGGGCCACCAGTTATCATAGCTCAACTCGAAATGTACAAAAAGTGCAATCAAGAAGGCGGCGCTGAGCCCAAAAGTCAAACTAAACAGGCTGACAATGTTGCTGAGTAGATGCTTCCGAAAATTTCGAAGCGCACTCAAAAAACCAAAAGAAAACAAATAAACCCCCTCCCAAAAAATCTAGTCCCCACAGAGTATTTTTTAGAATCGCAACCTAAACTATCGTGCTTTCCCGCGCCGTCTTTTGATTTCTAAAGAACGCTACAGCAAGAAAAGACATTCATAGTTACAGTACAGTAAAGGAAAATATACATACCTAAGAAACAAATGCAATCATCACGGTTAGATGTTCGCCCGACCAAACCCACCAACGCAAGCTCAGCTTGCAAAATTACATTTGCCTCGGAAAGGCGGGCGTTCTGCTCGCTTGGATACTGGGCGTATGATTTTTGGTCGGTAAGAGACGGTACGGAAAATGGAGTTAACCAGGCGATAAACGCGTTGCCGTTCAGCGTTGCCCTTGGTTCCAAAATCTAGATGGGCGCCGCAAAACATGGTTTACGCCAGCACACTTTATGCTATTGAATTCTAAATAAAGATTGATTAGGCATTTGCCATCGAAAAAACACGTAGGGGCGCTTTGGTGAAGTATCTATTTCTCGTTCTTCTTATTGTAAACATGCCGAGTGCTGCAATGGCTTCAGAAGCTACAGTGGCCGCCGTTGATCTTACCGACCACTGGGTCGGTTACGCTGCCTTGGCGATATTTGTTTTGGCATACTGCTTTGTGATTTTGGAGGAGAAACTGCACCTCCGAAAGTCTAAACCGGTTTTATTAGCGGCGGGACTAATTTGGATTCTCATTGCAGCCTATTATGCCGCCAACGGCATGCCCCACGCGGCTGAAATAGCGATCCGTCATAATTTTCTAGAATATACCGAGTTGTTTTTCTTCCTTCTGGTCGCCATGACATACGTAAATGCAATGCTGGAACGGGGTGTTTTTGACGCACTGCGTGATTGGCTGGTGGCTAAGAAATTTAGTTATAAAGCCTTGTTTTGGTTAACCGGTATTTTGGCGTTCTTTATTTCTCCGATTGCAGATAATTTAACGACGGCGTTGATTATGTGCGCGGTGGTCTTGACGGTTGGGAAGGACGAACCCAAATTCATTGCATTGAGCTGTATCGGCATTGTTGTAGGCGCAAATGCAGGGGGGGCATTCAGCCCCTTTGGTGACATCACAACGCTCATGGTTTGGCAAAAAGGCATTATTGAGTTTTCAGTTTTCTTCAGCTTGTTCCTGCCGTCTGTTGTTAACTATCTCATTCCGGCCTTCATTATGCAGTTTGCGATTCCAACGGGAGCACCAAGCTTTGATGGAGACGAAATTGCTAGCATCAAACAGGGTGGCTTAGTTATTGTTGCTTTGTTTATTGCAACTATTATTACGGCCGTATCATTCCATAATTTTCTGCATCTACCGCCTGTTTACGGCATGATGCTTGGACTGGCGTACCTTAAGTTTTTTGGCTATTACCTGCGAAAAACTAATGCGCGCGGCGGTGACCCCTCAGGCACACCCTCCGAGCATGATCCCCAAGAGGGCTTTGATATTTTCGCTAAAATTGCCAAAGCCGAGTGGGATACGCTATTCTTTTTCTACGGCGTGATTATGGCGGTAGGGGGCCTAGGTTTCCTTGGCTATCTCGGAATGGCTTCCGAATATGTTTACGGCGAACTGGGACCTACTACAGCCAATATTTTAGTAGGAATATTGTCAGCCATTGTGGACAATATTCCAGTTATGTTTGCTGTTCTAACGATGAACCCAGATATGTCTCAGATGCAGTGGTTGTTGGTCACCTTAACAGCTGGCGTTGGCGGCAGTTTATTATCAGTTGGCTCAGCTGCTGGCGTTGCATTGATGGGGCAAGCAAGAGGGTATTATACCTTTTTTGGCCACCTTAAATGGGCACCCGTTATTGGTTTGGGCTATGCAGCGAGCATTTACTGTCACCTGCTCATCAATGGCTAAAACACGCTCAGAAAGAAAACGCCTTAGGTTTCTCCTAAGGCCACCTCTTTGAGCCCTTTTTCATTGAAGCCCCCCGGCAGGACTTCACGGGTGCGGCTGATCAGGTATTCAGCAATAGTTTCCAACGCCCAGGTCAGCTATGCCTACGGCTAGATGCCGTTGAGTTTGGCTGTCCGAGAGTTCTGGGAATATCGCGGAACTACCCGCGCCAGAAGCTTCATCAGAATGCGGTCCTAAAGATAGAGGCTTTACAGCGAAGTTACTGACGGTAGGTTAACTGCAAACCCGTACTTGGAATTCTGAAAAGATTTCTAAGCCATTCACTATAGGAAGCAAAAACATTGAAAAAAAAGCTACTAATTTTAGTCGCGCTGCTCACTGTGGCTGTGCTTGTTTCCGTAGTTGTAGTCACCCGCGACGGTGCACTAGTAACGCCGCAGGGCAAGGGCACCGTTACCTTGGATGCGGGTGAATTCGAAGCATTCGCCCTTCCAGAGTACGCAGCAAAATACGTCAACAAAGCCTACAAAAGTTACTTTATCGAGGTAGAACCAGGGATTAAAATACATGTGCTTGAAGTGGGGTCAGGCTACCCTGTGTTTCTTCAACACGGCAACCCCACGTCTGGATTCTTATACCGCAAAGTCGCGGCTGCGCTGCCAACGGACCGCCTGCGTTTGATAATGCCTACCTTAGTTGGCCTGGGCTTCTCAAGCAAAGTACCCGCGAGCGAGCACACGCTGGCAAACCACACACGCTGGATGAACAGCGTTTTGAAACAGTTAAAACTATCTGAGCTGGTTTTTGTGGGTCAGGATTGGGGTGGGCCCGTTGGTATGGGCGCCCTCGCGCTTTCGCCTGACCTGCTTAAAGGGGCCGTAGTAATGAATACCGGATTTAATGCGCCTACGGAAAAAAGGGACCTTTCCAGCGCCCATGCGATGGCTAAAACACCCGTGCTCGGCGAATTGCTGTTGGAGGTTTTTGTTTCGATATTCGAGAAACTACCCGGTATGCAGGGTGACCCAAACTCGATACCTGCTGATGTATCACAGCTCTACGGCAAGCCGGTAGAGGATAGCGGTAACGCCAAAGCACCGCTTGCGATGATGCGCATGGTGCCTGACGGCCCGGACCACGCAAGTACGCCAGCAATGAGACTGATTGAACAATACGTGCAGGGCCTGAATATTCCTGCTGAGATTGTTTGGGGAATGAAGGATCCCATCCTTGGCCGCGCATTGCCTGTTATGAAACAGAACTTTCCCAACGCGCCTGTGACAGAAACAGACGCTGGTCATTTTCTGCAGGAAGAAGTTCCCCGCGAAATAGCTGCCGCAGTGTTACGGGTTATTGATCAGGTTCAGGCGGCCAATACCGGAGCCAACTAACCACCGTTCGTTACCTACGGCCACGCAACGTTTACAGGTTTATGAGCTAATGCCCCCGTGTAGATGCACTGTCTTTATTTGGGGACGTGCCCGTTATAAAGTCTGGGGACGCAGTATTTAATCCATATCGACTATCATAGAACAAAGTACGCCTCTATATCCTCTAGTGTGAAGAGGGCATCCCCTAGTGTGAAGGGGGCGTGTTTCTCAATGGTTACAGGCTTTCATCACGGTCTCGCTGCTAGAAGTGCCTTATACCACCCAAGATAGTGCTTGCCGCTACTAGGCGTTTTGGATAGCGTACCCTTAGTTTATTCAACAAGGGGGAATTATCATGAAATATCTAGGATATATATTGATCGCGTGGGGCGTAGCTGATTTTGGCTTATCCTTTATGGAAATCGATCTTTGGGGCGAGATAGGTATCATTTTGCCTGATGCGATTTGGTCATATTCGGCCTATATCGCAATAGCAATTGGGTATGCGCTTGTGAAGTTCGATAACAAAAATGAGAGCCCAGAAGAAGTGACCGAACAAGAAAGCTAACTTTGGCGAATTGCGTTAAAGACTGGATGAGTAGCGCACTGGATTATCTGGCTAAAGTCTCTTTTTTGGCAGGGACCGGGCGTGCTGCCTGTCCAGTTTTTAAATGCGCGGGCTACAGAGCTTTTGAGAGTTAGGGGTGCAGAACTCGTAACTTTTAAGCTATTGATATAATTATAATAAAC
>JAESRJ010000248.1 GCA_016764715.1 Kordiimonadaceae bacterium
CTGTCGACGACAGACCACATCCGCTATTCGACGACACAGGGCACCAACGCCCTGGTTGAACGCAAGGGCCCCCGGCTCGGCTTGATTTTGACCGGCGACCTGGACGCGGCCCAATTGCAGCGAGATATCCAGGAAGCGATGGGCGAAACCGAAATGATTTTCATTGAAGTGCCTGACGCGGAAGTGCCAATTGCTGATGCAGTGAAGTGCTATTTGTTTAATAGTCAGTTGATCAGCATGCCCGGCAGGGACGGCATGGCACTTATTTTACCCATAGAGGTTTCGGAAATGCCATCAGCTAAGGCATATGTTGACCAGTTACTGGCATCAGAGTTGCCGATCAATCATGTGGACTATCTTGATGTGCGGCAAAGTATGCGCAATGGCGGCGGGCCCGCTTGCCTACGTCTGCGCGTTGTGTTGTCCCAAGCCGACCGAGTGGCAATGGCCGCGAATAGTATTTTGGACGATGGGCTATTAGCTAGTTTGCAGACATGGGCGAAAAAGCACTACCGTGACCGCTTGATGCCGGAAGATCTGGGTGATGTTGCTTTGATGGAAGAAGGGTTCGCCGCCCTTGATGACCTGACCCAGATTTTGAAGCTTGGCAGCGTCTATGATTTCCAGCGGTAGTCGCGTATTCGAAGAAAACCTACCCTGCACTGCTTAAACGTTTGTATTTGCTTGGGTGGCGACTAGAGCCGGCTCCGTCCGGTGATCGCGAAAAGGCTCGGTGTCCGTTGATGTCAGGGTGTTTGACATTGCTGTCTACCCTTTGCTCGACCCCCACCAAAAAAGGAAGATAAATCTCATCACTGTGTCGCATGTTGGTGAAGATTAGGAACGGTTTAGCCCGATGCGCAGGTTTATTTTCTCTAACTGTTAGCGAGAGACACAGACCCTGCTGGGTTGTTCACGCGGATGACATCAAGACGTTACTAGACTGTTGTCTGAGAATGCCTATGTATATGCCGTAGAGGAGAGCCTGGATGTTGATTAAAAATAAGAAAAATTGGTTCGAGAGCGAAAATGATGTCACATCTGAAAGCTTGTATCTGAACCGCCGTAGTTTTATGCGCGGTGCGGCAGGTGTTGCAGGTGCGACAGGGCTTATTGGCATGGGGCTCGGCAGTAGTGCTATGGCTGCAGGCAAAAAGCGCGACCTAGCCCTTCTTGATTTTTCCAAATCATCTTATGATCCTGGTGAAACCCTAACACCTGAAAAYRCTGTYACTCAGTAYAACAACTAYTATGARTTTGGCACCGRYAAGRGCGATCCSKCSCRAAAYGCATGGCARYTGCAGCCAAARCCYTGGTCCGTTCAGGTTGATGGTATGGTCGATAAACCAGCCACCTACGCTTTTGAAGATCTAGTCGATATGAAGACGCTTGAAGAGCGTATTTACCGCCTGCGTTGCGTCGAGACATGGTCGATGATCATCCCGTGGATAGGTGTGCCCATGGCGGCCATTCTTGAAAAAGTTGGTGTACAGTCTGGCGCTAAATATGTCGCGTTTGAGACGCTGGCTGACGAGAAGCAAATGCCGGGTGTGAAGCCTTCTTTCTTCGGCACTACGGCTCTCGATTGGCCCTATAAAGAAGGCCTGACGTTGCCTGAAGCCATGAACCCGCTCACCTTCATGGCGGTGGGTCTMTACGGCAAAGAAATTCCAAACCAGAACGGCGCACCACTGCGCCTCGTTGTTCCGTGGAAATACGGCTATAAATCCATTAAATCCATTGTTCGAATTACCTTGACCGACCGCCAGCCACCGACAAGCTGGAACCAGTCAGCACCGAGAGAATATGGTTTCTAYTCGAACGTCAACCCAACCCGTAGTCACCCGCGCTGGAGCCAAGCAAAAGAACGCCGCTTGGGCGAGTTTGGCCGCCGACCAACGGCGATGTTCRATGGCTACGRTGACGAAGTTGCTCATCTGTATGCAGGGCTTGACCTGAACGTTAATCACTAAGACACTGCCAGCCTGATGAAGATTACCACTGCACAGTTGCGGCGATACGGTAAGCCTGTAGTTTTTTTACTGTTGGCGTGGCCTGCATTGTGGCTTGGCTATAGCTGGTACCTTCAGTTTCAGTATTTACCAAATGGCCTGGGCTTTAACCCACAGGAAGCAACCCACCATTGGACCGGCGATTGGGCCATGCGTTTCCTGATTTTAAGTCTCGCTCTGACACCACTATCTAAGCTGATCAAGTCCCCCAAGCCAATATTGTTCAGACGAATGGTAGGCGTGTATTCCTTCTTCTATGTGTTCTTGCATTTGGTGAATTATGTGTGGCTGGATAAGTTTTTCGCCTGGGGCGAAATTTGGCTCGATATCCTCAAGCGTAATTATATCACGATTGGCATGATCTGTTTTCTGCTGCTGATCCCKCTKGCGGTCACMAGYACYAARGGCTGGGTRAAGCGCATGGGMGCCCGCCGCTGGCARAAAATGCACAAACTMAGCTACGTAATCGCGCCGCTWGTGATTGTGCATTTTTTCATGATGCGGAARGGCYTKCAGRTAGARCCGCTCATATACGGYGCRRTMCTSGCRGCSCTTCTGGCGTTYCGGYTRCCCAAGYTGTTTAAACGCTGATMCGRAGATCAAKRTCAGGGTCGTCGCACAGCTCTTCAAGCCGCTCTGTAACTATCTCGAGGTTTTCACCGAAGCGTTCCAGCTCTTYGCTGTCGAGGTCGTTATTCACAAAAAAGTCCCACATGCCAGTGATGTCAGTGTTCATTGCCAATGTGATAACCTTCATCATCATGTCGTAGTCTTCCGCGGGCAACTCTGATTTCAGGCCGCCAAGAACGCAGACGCACTGGGCTTCTGTATTGTCGTCATTATCAATACAGGACGCCATAATCTCGCGCTCGGCGCTTTCAACAGTGAACTCTTTGCGGTCAATAGCATCACAGCTAACCAGCAAGAAGGCGGAAGCCGTTAAGGCAACGATTTTGGTGTTCATGGTTCTATCCTCGTCATTATTGTTTTTATGGCCATGGTAGCACTGTTATTTGGATCGCTTCGCGATCATCATGTTTGAGATCATTGTCATCACTGTCTCACCTTTTTGGTTTTTTACAGTGAATTCACTTTTAGCCAAGCCTAACTCCGGCCGCGATTTGCTATCGCGTTTCTCCGTTACCCTGGAGGTGACAGATAAAATGTCGCCCGGGAACACAGGCCGCCGCCAGCTGATGTTATCAATGCCCGGTGARCCGAGGCCGGCCATTTTTTTCTCTGTTAGATTGTYGACTAGCATGCGCATCAGCATCGCGCATGTATGCCACCCGCTGGCGCAGAGCGCGCCAAAAACTGATTTGGCGGCAGCGTCATCATCTAAATGAAAAGGCTGTGGGTCATACYTGCCTGCAAATTCGATAACTTCTTCCCGCGTTACTTCGTAGGCGCCGAAAGTAGATGCTTGCCCGATCACAAGGTCTTCATAGTAAATCTCATACATGTACGCGTGTCCCCTCTGGTTTTGACATGGGGCGAAGGCAGCGAAATTTCAAGTCTGGGGCTTACTTTTGCTTAGGCTGCGAATGCCAATTTTTGTTGGCGCTAGAGCAGGAATAGATATGAATGGTGCGCATTGAGGCAACCAAGAAGAAGCAAGTAGCCCTTATTTTGGGCTTCAAAAATCCTACAAAATGGCAGTTTTCCTGACGTTTTTCTGGCCCGAAGTTTGAAAGGATTTCACTGTAGTAACGAGTAAACGGTGAAGGAACCGAGTAAGATGAACAGTAAAATTCCCCCTATTGGGGCAGCGTTATGCCTCCTGATTGCACAAGGCAGCTATGCCTCTGTCGAACGTATTGAAGCCACCTATAAATTTATTTGGAAGGGCATGCATGTCTCTACTGCGGAAACCGTTACCGAGCTCCGACCAGAAAGCTACAGTTTAAATATTGATATTCGGATGAGAGGGCTCGCCAAAATGTTCATGGGTGGGGAAAAGTTGGCGTTCTCAGTGTTCGGCGATGTAGACGAAAACGGCAATATCACCCCACGTGAATTTGAGACAAGCGGGCAGTGGAAGGGGGACCCGTACCGGCAAGCATTATCGTACAATGCGAACGGTGATYTGACGGCTTTTGTTCAGGAGCGGTCAGCCAAATGGAAAGCAAAAAACCGCCGACAGCCAGTGCCTAAAACATTGCAGCGGGGCATCGACCCGGTCTCGTTACTGGTGGAACTAATCCGCCGCCCTGCTAACAAAGAGCTAGCTCTGAATACCAGTTTCAAGGTTTATGACGGCGAGGCTGCGTATGATTGGTCGATGCAGTGCGATGAAAAGCCCGTGAAGATAAAAAAGTCCAAGCGGTCTGACCAGTCGGGCCTAGCCCATTTATGTATTTTGAAACCGAAACTGCTTGCGGGCGAACGCGTGGGGAAAAGCGTAGAGCGTATTTCAAAACACCGCCTTAGTAAGAAAGCGGGTAAACCGACGCCGCAACAGGTCGTGAAAGTCTGGATGAARCTGGTCGCAGACGGCAGCTGTTGGATGCCCATTAGGGCATTGGTGCCTTCAGAAAAAGGACCGGTTCGTGTTTATCTTTCGTCGATTGTAACGAAAACCGCTACGCTTGAGCCCATGCATTTTGGACAAGCTAGTTCAAAATAGACGCAGCGCACCAAGATTGACGAAGTTTCTATTGTAACCTTTCTCTGTTTGCTTAGGGTGGAGWGCGCGCGGTCGTCTCTATGCTGGTATTGGGAGCAAGGCGGTCGGAAAATTATTTTAAGCTGCCTTATAAAAGCAGCGTAACCAGGGCTTGGGGAAGACACATGTATAGAATTTTGAAAGGCGCGGTTGCYGCAACTGCGCTTATGGCTATTGCCGCAACAGCTGCTGCTGCCGATATTAAAGTTATTCATGCTGGAGAACTGCTGGCAGTGCCGGGCGAAGCGACGCTGAAAAACCAAACTATCGTCGTGGTTGATGGCCGCATCAAAGAAGTGCGTTCGGGCTTTGTTGCAATCTCCGAGTTTGGCGAAGGCGCAATGCTTGTTGATTTGAGCAAAAGCTTCGTTATGCCCGGATTGATGGACATGCATGTTCATATGCAGGGCGAACTATCAGCCAAAGCTGATAGCGAAACGCTGCGGCAGTCTACTGCCGATRTCGGTATGAAAAGCGTGCATTTCGCGAAGAAAACACTGCTGGCTGGTTTTACTACAGTGCGGGATTTAGGTGCAGAACCGACGCATATGTATGCRCTGCGCGATGCCGCTGCAAAAGGTTGGGTAGATAGTCCGCGCATTATTGCTTCTGCGGGTGTTGCAGCCACGGGCGGCCACGGCGACGTGGACGGCATGCGACATGACCTTTTAGAAAAATATACCTCGAAGACTATCTGTGATGGGCCTTATGACTGTCGCCGTGCAGTGCGCCGGGCCGTTAAGTTTGGTGCCGATATCATCAAGATCACGGCCACAGGTGGCGTGCTGTCGGATACCAACACCGGTACAGACCAGCAAATGACGGACGATGAGCTGCGCGAGATAATGGACACGGCCCATGGGCTTGGCCGCAAAGTAGCGGCACACGCACATTCTGCGCAAGGAATTAATGCTGCCCTTAGGGCGGGCGTCGATAGCATTGAGCACGGCTCTTACGCCGATGAAGAGAGCATCCGGCTTTTTAAGGAGAAGGGTGCCTATTTGGTGCCGACGCTTCTTGCTGGAGCCACAGTTGTTCATATGGCAAAAACCAGTGATTTCATGTCTCCAGCCATTAAAGCCAAGGCCATTCGTGTTGGCGGCGATATGGCAGATCACTTTGCGGTTGCCTATAAAGCCGGTGTGAAAATYGCCTACGGCACTGATAGCGGTGTGTCTCGTCACGGGACGAACGCCCAGGAAGCTATCCTGATGCATGAGGCGGGCATGACGGCATCTGACGTGTTGAAATCCGCAACAGTGAACGCGGCGGATCTTATCGGTATGTCAGATAGTCTCGGCACGATCGAGGCTGGAAAACACGCAGACATAGTAGCAATGGATGCCAGCGCGCTAGATGATTTACGCGAACTGTTGGACATTGATTTTGTCATGAAAGCTGGAAAGATMTATAAAAACAAATAGTTAACGAGCATATTGTTGTCTATCTAAGGCCCGCTTTTAAGWGGGCCTTTTTTAGTGTATGGTGTGCAGCTTAATTAGGGCGGGGGCCTTACTAAAYTGGATTGAATTACGGGGTGCTCTGGCTGGTTTTCCAGCGAGATGGGTGTTTTGTCGTGAAACAGTTCTGTAAAATGTTGGTAAGTACTTATGCAAATTAGAGATGGTCGCGCTTTGATGGGGGCAGTGGCGTTTGTTTCGACAGGCTCAATACTGTCGTCAATGTTCTCCTTGTTTATTGAAGCAGGCACGACGGGCGACGGTGTTATTCGTTCTCGCTGGTGGTGGGAGATCGTGCTGAATATGCAGATATTGGGCCTTGTCCTCGTATGGATTTGCTATTCAGACCGTATCCGTACCAGTGAAGGTCTGAAGCGCTCGATCATGCAGCTGCGGCTACTAGTAGGCATAGTCATCGTTTTAGTACCTACCTGGATTGGGCTTATTAGCGTTTCTTTCAACTGGTTTATTGTTCGGCCACCGGACTATGTGTTGGATTGGGTGGTAAGTGGCGGCGCAGGGCTATGGCTTTTTGCCTTACTTGTACCGCGCTTTATCAGGCGAGGACGTCTTTCAAAAGGYGGAAAAAAACCGCMGGTCTGGTCGCTTATTAAGCCCCCCACGATATGGTGGGTGCTCCCGTTTGTTGCAGCGTTTGTTTTGTGGCTGCACCAGTCCGCTACGGGCGGTATGCTGCACTATGTGTATGTKCCGCCTCTCCTATACYTGCAGGCTGCRTTGCCGTTTTTTCGGCGTGGTTTTTTTGAGAAAGAGAATGATCCCCTCATGTAACTAGCAGGGTTGGYMKTTTTATGACYATTTGACTAAACATAAAGATATCATTATATAAATAAATATTGATATTGTTAAATGGTATTTAAAGGTCAATCATGTCTTATCCGCCTACACCCCACGTTGAAACAGATTCTTCCAAAATCGCGCGTTTGGTAAACGCCTATCCGTTCGCTCATATCTTCTCAGGTGAAGGGAACGCGGGACGCGTTACAAGGGTGCCGTTTGCTAGCGATATACATCAGGGTGAGCTTGTAAGGTTGCGCGCTCATATAGACCGCAAGAATCCGCAAGCRGCGTTGATAGACGGCGCACATGTGTTGGTTGCTTTTTCTGGCCCCAATACCTATGTGTCCCCAAATTGGCGCTCGGATAGCAGYCGGGCKGCAACKTGGGACTATACGGCTGTRCATGTATGGGGGAGGGCGAAGGTTTGCTCAGACCYGGCGTTTTTTGCAGCGTTGATTACAGATTTGGCCGCCTCAGCMGAAGAAAAACATGAAGCCCTGYCAAACGGAAARCGCTGGAGCTTCGAGCAGGCACCCGAAGCTTATGTAGAAAGGCTCCGTCCGCAYGTGGTTGGCTTTGAAATTGAGGTGACGTCGATTGAGGCCATTTCAAAGTTGCACCARGACTTCCCAGCTGAAGAGGCGCTCACTGTGGCAGAGCACCTTTCYAGAAGTARCYTCGAAGATAGCCGGTGTATTGCGGACCTAATCCGGGAMAAGACCCCCGGRCCAGATRTWCGATAAATARYWGTTTTYTAGTTGGCGAAGCGGAAGTGCAGCACGTCGCCGTCYGCTACAATATATTCCTTGCCCTCAAGCCGCGCTTTGCCGGCGTCTTTCGCGCCCTGTTCGCCGCTACACTCAACATAATCTTCAAACGATATTGTTTCCGCCCGGATGAAGCCTTTTTCAAAGTCGGTATGGATTACGCCTGCGGCCGCCGGTGCTTTGGTGCCCTTGGTGATGGTCCAGGCGCGTGCCTCTTTGGGGCCTGCGGTGAAATAGGTAATCAGCTCAAGCAGGTCGTATCCCGCGCGAATAACACGGGCGAGGCCAGTTTGGCCAAGGCCAAGGCTTTCAAGAAACTCAACTTTATCTTCTTCTTCGTCGAATTGCGCGATTTCAGATTCTACTGCTGCGGATATTACCACGCAGCCGTAGCCATTTTTGTCGGCCATTTCCTGTACTGCTTTTGAAAATTCGTTTCCAGAGGCAGCACTGTCTTCATCCACGTTGCAGATRTATAGTACGGGTTTTGTGGTTAAAAGCTGAAGCTCTTTTAGAGCGCGTTCTTCATCTTCGCTATCCGCAACAACGTTGCGCGCGGCTTTCCCTTCCTTTAGAAGGGGCAATACTTTGTCGATCATTTTCATGGTCAGAATAGCTTCTTTATCGCCGCCGCGTACTTTGCGACCAAGGCCGTGAATGCGGCTCTCCAAGCTATCTTCATCTGCGAAAATCAACTCAAGCTCRATRGTCTCTGCGTCAGAAACYGGGTCAACGCGGCCATCCACATGAGTGATGTCGTCGTCCTCAAAACAGCGCAGCACATGGCAAATAGCATCCGTTTCGCGAATGGTTGCCAGAAATTGGTTTCCTAGCCCTTCGCCCTTGGAAGCGCCGCGCACGAGGCCAGCGATATCTACGAACGAAAGCTGAGTTGGCAATATTTGTTTGGAGCCCGCAAGGCGCG
>JAESRJ010000249.1 GCA_016764715.1 Kordiimonadaceae bacterium
TAAGGGCATCCCTCGGGCGCTTACTCTCGGCCCAGCATTCCACTGTTGAAGTGATTTTGCAGAGCTTCGTGGATTTGATGACAGGCTTAGCTCATTCTTCGGCAGAATCTACCATTGAGGCATGCTCAACGGCGCAATTAAGCAAGGGGATTTCGGGCTGTAACAATCCATGTGGCAGCGCCCAACATTATTCCTTTTGAGGTGAGATATGGCGCGATGGCCTGTTCTAGCTCATTCAAAATACTTGTAAAAAATTTTGAACTTGGTTCCACGGAGGAAATGGCACTAGCTGTTGGCCCCATTTGGGTTAGGAAATGAGCGGCATCTACGGCGCGCTCACCGAAATTTACAGAACAATTATATGCTGAAATTTCAATTTTGGTAAAGCCCGCTTTTGTTAAAGTTTCCCTAACTTTGCTTGGTTCAGAAAAAGAGAAAGGTCCGGGTGCCTCAGAGTTTGGTTGTTCCGCCGATTCTATATACTTAGATACAATATTAAGAGGTTCACTGATCCACTGGTTCTTTATTATTGGTTGCCAACACACAAAAACCAACCGGCCATTTTTAGCTAACGCCCCACGCATTCTCGTAAAAGCAGCAACAGGGTTATCAAAGAACATAACCCCAAAACGTGAATAAATAAGATCGTAAAGCCTTGCCTCCAATTCAAAATGTTGCGCATCGCCACACTGAAAATCCACATTTGTTACACCCATTTTCTTTTTAACKWCTMCRNGMTYCNGWMAATGRNTRSSCTTNGGATATNNNAYMSAMRYYWSWKACAWKMSCWSMYSRCMCSANCKAAGWWNGCANTATSAARWGRNGGWKKCAMYKSMNCMAYAASSANTATSNAAGARCKNARATCASMSNCWMSKWKWSCTGMYGYNTTCAKGKYNNNTTYYWKTCCCAATGGCAAAAGAAACACATTACTCTTTTTGTGCAATTCAACCCACTTATTGCCGCCCACACCATTCCAATATTCACGCATGTCGCTATTAATTACGGTTTTCATTATTTTACACTTCCTTACTTACATTTGAGTGACGAGGACTAAGCCACCCCATAGGATCACCCCCGCCCCAAAAACTTGTGGCAACCTGTTGCCGGGCGGTATCATTTTTTCACCGAGCATGAATGCAGCAAGAATTGCCATCCAGACTAAGTCCATTACCCCGCCTACAAACATCAACAACATCAAAGCCCAGCAAAAGCCTACGCAATAAATTCCATGCTCAATCCCCATGCCAAATGCGCCTGAAGCTCGCTCTTTCCAGCGGGTCATTAAAAAACCCAGCGGCGTTTGACAAGCTCGCAAACACGCGTCCTTTAGGGATGTGAACTGATAAATACCGACGGATACAAGGATAATACCGCCGAAGACATTATTAGCCTTAGCCATCATGCCTGAAACCAAACTAACGGCCAGCAGAGCCTCTTGAAGCAAAGTGAATAGCAAGCTAAAAACCAACCAAACAACCAGATAACCAACAACAAATGCAGTCGTTTCGGGCATTATTTTATTTGTTTTGCTTTGAGTGTGATTAAGCTTTGCAAAAGTTAAAATCATGGGGATTGCAGTCGGGAGCATCATGGCGACCATCATCACCATCCACATTATGAGTGACATAAGCATTCGGGGTTGATGACCCATGCTTCCGGGCATGAGCGCTAAATACGCCCAAGCTAGTACGCAGAGGCACAATATGCCAAGGGAAACTATAAAGCGGTCTCTACGTACCTGTCTGTGAGCAAACGAGAGCACCTCCCTTTAGTCTCGTTGCATGGGCAGTGAGCTGTCATTACCCCATTCAAACATCGATGCATCATAAACTGCCACATTCTCATAACCCAAAAGAGTGAGCGCAAAAGCATCATTGCTTGAAGCAATGCCGCCACCACAATAGGTAATAATATTTACCGCCTTATCTGCACCTATTGGTTCAAATATTTCGCGCAATTTATCAGTTGACAGATATTTCCCGGTGTTAGGATCATGCAGGGTTCCGGTTGGCACATTTACACTGCTTGTAATGCGACCCTTGCGACCAAAAACTGGCCCGCCCGTACCCGTATGCAAGGCTGGGGGTAAAGCGTTTATTATACATGTGTTTTTATCTTCTATAGCCCTTAAAATATCTTGCCTATCCGCAAAAATTTCTAGATTAGGATTGGTGGTTAATGCTTTCGGAGCGTAGCAGCAAACTCCTTGGGATACGGCTCTCTTTTCGCGTTCCCATCTGGCAAAACCACCATCCAAAATAGAGGCATTATTAAAACCAAAAGCGCGCAACATCCACCATACCCTTGCGGCCCACATCGCCTCGGTTGAACTATAAAGAACCACATGGGTTTCATCGCCAATTCCGTATGCGCCCATTGCATCAGCAAATTGTTGCTCTGGCGGTAACATAAGGGGATAAGAAGCAGATGCATCACTAAGATCCCCCAGAATGTCAATAAAACCTGCCCCTGGAATATGCCCTGCATAATATTTGCTTTCCCCACTCTCAAATGCGAAGGGGTGGGTTTTGCCAAGCTCAGAGTCGGGGTTTGGTCCGGCAAGAACGGCGCAGTCAAATACTCGTAAATTTGGAGACATTAGGTTTTGTTCCAACCAATTGGTTCCAACTAATTTATCCACTGTCGTCGTTTGTTTTGTCATTTTATTTTCCTTTGCTTTTATTTGTTCAAGGTTGTCCCTTGAAACTCGTTAGGCTTTAGATTTATTTGATAGGTCCCTTAAGGACCCTGATAAGTGAAAGGTGAGAAGAAACCTCTTTTCTCACTAATTTCCCAATTAAGGCCGTGATCGGTATATTTAAGGTGTTCTGATTTGCTCACCTCTATATTGTTTGAAGCCCACTATTCAAAAACTGTAACGCAGTGCGCTCATAACGTTTGAGGTGCTTTGAAACTGGCCAAAAAAGCTGTCTCGACGGCGTCCAAAAAACAGGTTTAACCCGAGCTCTACTTTAAGGGCATCAGATAGCTTACGCGCTACATTGAAACGCAAGTGGCCATCGTGATCAGATGTGGAATAAAATCCAAAAGCCGAGACCGTTAGCGTTTGCTGCCAATACTGTTTTGTGAGCCGCAGGGTTAATAAATGACGGTTTCTATCGGATGGTCTTAGGTTTCTAAGCGCTTCACCATCTTGATCAAAATTCAGTTTTCGCTCAAACAGATATTGCAAACCAAGTGTCAGCTCGTTGCCTAAATCGCTTTCAAATCCTGCGAGCGCCTTGAATTCATCACCCCGCTGTGTGACAGACTGAGAGGTACCTCTTTTGCTGTCGTAATAACCAAATTCGGCATGTACAATACCGCTAAAGACAGGCCCCCGCAGACTGGCACCGTAAACACCAAGTTTTGGAAAGGTCGCTCGTCCGCTTTCGTCGGCCCCAGCCGGGCTTTTCCAATATCCATCATAAAAATAGGCGGCGACCTCAAAAGCGCCTACTGGCCGGTAAAGTCGCAACGATAGTTCGTCGCCCTTAAACCAGCCACCGGGCTCACGGGTCTCCTGCACACTCGCCCGCCCGCGTGGTCCAGCTGTCTGCTGGTCAAAAAAGGAAACCCGGCTACCATCGATATACCGATCGGGTGTGAACTCAGGCATATAAACGAGATCAATGTTGATTTGGTCAAAATAGAGGGAAGCTTTAAGCGCATTTGCTGGCGCTTTTAGATATTCATCATCACGTCCCAGGAGAAATGAACGCCAATCCTTCGGGAACAAATCATTAATGAAAACGAGATCACCAGTGCCCCAAGTCAAAATCTGGCGACCCAGCTTTATATCAATAAAATCAAACGGACTCACTTCAATGTTCACACTGCGCAAGTCAATGAAATCGCTGTCACCCTCAAAGCCAAATGTATGATCATCAGCCACTGCGTCATAGATGAAATCAGCAGTTAAGTTTAGGGTGTAGGCATCAAAATAACGCGCAGCTTCAATTTGTAACCTGGTCTCGCCAAGCGTGAAGCTTCGCTGCCCTTCACCGCTTTGCAACCTAGGGGCCAAGCGGACCTCAGCGAAACCCGTAATATCAAAATCCGCTGCAGCCTGCTGCCACCACGATTGATCTTCCTCCGCCAACACAGCGGGTGCAAATAACGCACCCGCTGCAAGCAACGCGGACAAACAAATAAAGTAAAAACGCATCTTGTTAGCGAACATATTTTCGCGGAGCTTTTCTCAGGTACCGCTCAGAGAAGATCTTTTCAGGCAAGCCAATACCGTAGCTGATATCAAAATAATGCAGTAAAGTTTTGCCGCCCGTGACCCGATTTTCCATAACCGCATCGATCACCGTCGAAAACCCGTCTATATCCTCAATTTTTAGGGCTTCATACGCCCGGTAAACCAATCCTTTGTCATCATAATATTCTGCCTTGAGTGGCAAAAAGGTCTCTTTATCTACCCAGTTTCGGTAGTGGTTAAATTCAACATCTCCAGGAATTTTAGGCGTACTTTCAATTATAAAAACATCGTCGTTTTCGCCCACAAACCTATGCGTGTCTTCGTTAATCTCGCGACCTGATACATCTTCATAAAAGAAATCAGAGCCCACAAAACTGGTGCGATCATCACTGGCAGCAATCCGTTTGACAAGGTCAAGCGCTGGCAAATAGAGCCAACGGTCATCATCCTTGCCAATGTTTTTCGCAGCCATAAAAACCATTTTATTGACGTCTGAAGGCTTGCTGAAATAGGCGTAATACTTCTGCTGACCGTCAACATCATCAAAGTTTCTGCGCAACAATGTAAGTTGACGGATGCGCTCGCGGCCTTGCTTGTCGATGATACGCATATCAACACGCGCCTTCTGGTCTCCCCCTTGATAAAACATTGCATGATTGGCCTTTTTCACCACTTCCATAGCCGTCATATCTGCAGCTTGTGAGGGTGCTTCCAGTGCCGCAAACAGCGGCACCAAAAACAAACTAAGGGCTATAAATGATTTTTTCATCGTAATCATTCCGCAGCCTGTTCTTGCCCGGCCGGCACTTTCTCTTTGGAAAACAACCAACGCTCAAAAAGGCGCATCAGGGCAGGCAGAATGGCGAGGGTCGCAAATCCTGCAAACAAAAGAATACCCGAGATAAAGACRCCAACCGTTTGGTAAGGCACAAGGGGCGCGATCAAAAGTGGCATAAAACCAACCCCCAACACCACCACGTTTCGAGTAATGGCTCTCGCCGGTTCGCCAAATACTGCCGCGACGGTTTCCTTCCACGAACCATGCACCAGTTGCAGTTTGCGRGCTCGTGACAAGAAGTGGATCGCATAGTCGATCGACAAACCAAGGCTTAAGGCTGACAGGATAGCGATAGGGGCATCATAATCAATGCCAAGCAATCCAACCGCGCCGTATAGAACCGTTACAGAGAAAGACAGGGGCACCATTGCAAGCAAGCCCCATAAAACCGAACGGTATAAAAACATCATCATGATCGCCACCACGATAAAACTGCTGGCAAGTGCTTTTGCCATGCCCACAACCATCTGATCCTGCCATGTAACATTCACGTAAGTTAGACCGAACCATTCTTGTTGCAGCTTCATGGGCGGAGGGTTATCAGCCATATATTGAGCCACAAGGCCCTCGAGCTTGCTCATGTCCTGGTTGTCGCCGGTTTTGAGCTGCAGCCAGATATTCGCGTTCTTATAGTCAGGCGTTATATAGTGCCACAAATCTTGCGGCCGGTGACTGTTCTGGAATGTGATGAGAGTCTGAGCGACGGCGGCCGAACTATCTGGCACCCTGTATTGCTTTTCATCACCAACATACAATTCCCGGTGCACTGTCTTCACAATTTCCACAACGGAATTGCTTTTGCCAACCAAACCCGTTTCAGCCATGTAGGTCTGTAAACTCGCCATATAACGCAGCACCTCCGGATTTTTGAAAGCCTGCTCATCCGCGCTTGGGGCAGAAAGCGCTAAGTACGCCATGTAAGAGCCCGCAAACATTTCGTTCAGCACTTTGTCTGACTGGCGCAGCTGGTGTTCTTTGGCAAACCACTTCACAGGGTTATCATTCGGCACAATCTTGGTAACGCCGTAACCCGCTACGCTTGCTACAGCCACAACCAAAATCAGCGTCAACCCAGCGTGTCTATAAGCGCCAGCACCAAAAGCTTTGAGCGTGCGGGCAAGTGCGGATTTGGGATCTGCCGCCGCGTCTGGCTCGCGTTTCATACCAAAGCCAGCGAATTTTCTTTCCGGCATCAAAATAATATAGGCGGGTACCAGGGTGATGGTGAGGAACCAGGCCGAAAACACGCCAATCGCNACAAAGGTGYCAAACAACTGARTAGGCGGAAGCGGCGTAAGGTTAAGAGACGCAAACCCCACCACTGTGGTGAGGGTTGTAAACAGCATCGGCTTTGAAAGCTCCTGCATCACGTGTTTGATTGTCTTTTTTCTGTCTTTGTAAATCGGATAACGATCATAAAAATCGGAAAGAATATGGATGGCATCCAAAACCGCAACCGGCATGATAAAAATAGGGATCATCGACGACATGATATGGACCGAGTTCCCAAAAATTACGAGCAGGCCCATCGTCAGGATTGTCGAAATCATCGCAACTATCATAGGCGCTGTGATCAAGGTAAGGTTCCGGAAGAAATACCAGAGAAGTACATAAATCAGCATCATCGCAAGCGGTGAAGAAATCGCCATCTGGATAAACATTTCAACAGCAAACCTGTCCTGTGCGATCGGCAGGCCACTGATATGGTAGTTTTCACTACCGTCGTAAGTGGCGATGCGCTCTTCCAGTAGCTGTACTACCTGATGGCTAACACCTTTATCCGTGAGCGGAAAATAAAGCGCTACGCCCTTACCATCGTCGGAGATCAACGAGCCATTTAAAAGCGGTTGGTTTTGTGCCCGTATGCGCACATCCAGCGCCTCGGATTGTGTTGTAGGCACGCCCTCCATCAACCAGTCGAAACGAACCGCACCAAGCCCTCCCTGCTCAATATTATCGACAGTAGACGGCGCGATGATATCGATGGCTACTATGCCCTGGGTTTCACCGTTTTCGTCAACCCACTGAGTGCTCTCAGCAAACTTTGTTAGATCATAAATATTTGCCAACGTCTCCGGATTGAACACGCCTTCTGCGTGGCTATCATTTACAACACCAACAACTACTAGGTCATAAAGAGTAAACTGCTTCTTGCGTTCCCGGTTTACAACGCGGACAGGGTCATCATAGAACAGCATATTTTCTGGGTCCGCGTCGATCGTGAGTGGGTTAAGATACTGCGCCGCTGTATTTGACAGAGTGGGTATCGCGACCAAGGCCATAACAAGCATAGCGGCTGCAGCCGCCAGCCAAATTGTTAGTTTCGGGGCGCGGATTGCCAGGTCAGAAAATTGTTTCATTGGATTAACTTTCACTAGGCGGCAACGAGCAAGCCGCATAAAAACACTRTTGGCTATCAATATACTTGGTCTAATAATGCAATTTAACTCTTGAAATATGCTAAGGTGTGGTCCATTTTCAGACCATGAGTATCACTTCAGACAATTGGGACGACCTGCGGATATTTCTGGCCRTCGCTCGCAAAACATCAATTCGGCAAGCAGCAATCAAGCTGAACGTCAGCCATTCAACAGTTCTTCGCCGCATCGACCGCTTTGAARGTCACCTGGGCATACGGCTATTCGAACGCCAGCCAGACGGGTATTTTATGACGACGGCCGGCGAGGAGCTCTTGACCTCAGCCGTGCAAGTTGAAGAAGAAATTATAGCGGCTGCCCGCCGGGTTGCGGGCCACGATCAGCAAGTAAACAGCATGATTACGGTCACCTTGCCGGACATCTTTTGTTCCCACCTGTTGATGCCGGATTTCGCTGCATATCAGAGGGCCAACCCCGAAATACTTCTTGAAATTGCACCCGGCTACAAAATGGCCAATCTTGCGCGGCGGGAGGCGGACGTGGCGATCCGTGTTTCAAACAATCCGCCCGATGATCYGGTTGGACGCCGGGTATTGGACATGGCCCGCGCCACCTATGGCCGCCGCGATCTCGTGGAAAAATATGGCGAAAAATGTGCCGAGACCATTGGTTGGATAAGCTGGAACACCGATCAGGCGCCTCACCAACGATCAGAAAAATCCGCACATCATGGGCCTGTATCGCAGCAATGGAAAGAGGAAAGCGACTTCCCTGACGCTCCAACAAGCATCTGTATTCCGGATCCAGTCACGGCGCTCGCTGCGGCAAAGCAGGGTATGGGCATCGTTTTGCTACCCTGTTTTGTAGGGGACCCCGAGCCTGATCTGTGCCGCTTACCTCCGGGGTCTTTTCACAGAAGCACCAACATCTGGGTATTGACACACGAAGACCTTAGAAACACGGCGCGTATCAAGAATTTTACCGGATTTATATACGACGCTATACGCAAACATCATAGGCTGATTGAAGGCACCTCGTAATCGCCCGGCCAATACCCTTATGTTGGGGCGAATTTAGCTATGGTAGGYGGGGTTCGTCGGGCGCTAACTGCAATTGGGTGTCGTTCTCGACAATACTGCCAATCGTTGATGCCCATTTAGGCCAAATCTTT
>JAESRJ010000250.1 GCA_016764715.1 Kordiimonadaceae bacterium
CCGGACCCGCAAACAGCTGGTCGTTTCCGGCTCCGCCAGACGCCGTATCGCTGCCAAGACCGCCAACGACATTGTCGTTGCCTGCCCCGCCAACCAAGACATCGTCGCCCAGATCACCCGGCCCTGCGAACAGCTGGTCGTTCCCAGCCCCGCCAGACACCGTATCACTACCAAGACCACCAACGACATTGTCGTTGCCTGCCCCGCCAACCAAGACATCATCGCCCGCATCGCCTCGTAGGGTGTCGTTGCCGTCCCTGCCAAACAATCCATCGTTGCCGCCTCGGCCATTCAATCGGTTGGCGGCAAGATTACCATTTACGAAATCATTGCCTTCCGCCCCCGTTACATTTTCAATAACAGTGGCTCTGGTCGTGTGGACTGTTTCAGATAATGTAAACGCAAAGAAACCATCAACAGAAGTGCCTACGTCGAACGCCCCGCCTGGGGTCAGATCAAGGCTAACGCCTAGTTCTGCAGCATCTACAATTAGAATAGTGTCAGTGCCGCCGCCATCATGCAAAGCCTGAAAAATTGGTATTGAAGTATCAAATGTAYAGGTGTCGTTGCCTAACGTGGCTGTGCTTTCGCCGTAGAGTTCAATAAGTGCCTCCAGGTCGAGGCTAAGGTACCCGGTAACCTGCGAAGGATTAAGTTCAGGCCGCAAACTAGGGTCCACATTCAGCGGCCCCACAGCTGGAAAACCCTGCCCTTGTAGAACGGTAAAAGGGGCCCGATGAATTGTTGGATCAAAGCTGTCGCTTTCTTCCGGATGAAACAAGCCAAGCGCATGGCCAATTTCGTGAAACACCACAAGTGCCGGCAAGTCGTTCGACTGGAAAGCAATAGTTGTCCCCGTCCTGTCCACCGCCTCTGCCAAGCCTGCTGAAGCAATACTTGGGTCAAGCACAAATTCAAGGATGCCACCATCTTGTTCAACAAAGGTCAGATTTGCTACCTGAGAAATTTGATCGAGCGCTGATAGTATCAAAGCGCGCATCGCATCGCTTAACGCAGGATCAATACTGAAAGTCAGTTCTTCGCCCGGCGTAAAGGCTATGCCATCCATGAAAAAGGCATCTAAATCACCGGCCGTACCGTCTGTAAACGAAGAAATAGTTGGCCCAGTCACCGAAAACATTTCGCGGCTAAGRTCGGCGACCTGTAGTCCGTCAATTGTTAGCTCCAATTGCGGCAACGTAATCAAAACACCTCCATCAACGTTTACAGCATTGATCAGAATTTCCTCAAAACTGAAGGCCCGCAGATTTCCGCCATTAGAGTCCGCAGCTTCAAATGCCCGGTACAGCCGGATCAGGTCTCCTTCTGCCAAACTGAAATCCACGATGCGCACAACTGTGGGGTCACCAAAACTTGTCGCTGTAATCTCGATTTGGTCTGCACCGGTTCCGCCAGTCACCACATTGTTGCCAGAAACAACYATGAAACGGTCCCCGYCAGCGCCGCCGTCAGCTTGGCTATTGCCTCTAGAGTTAAGAATAATTTGGTCAAAGCCGGCGCCGCCCAATAAGGTATCTGACCCATCTAAACCAGTGATCAAGGTGTCATTGCCGTCTCGTCCTTCTAGCCGGTCGTCCCCGTCACCACCTGACAGTTCATTGAAGCCTGCATCGCCTATGATTGTATCGCCAAAATTAGAGCCTCGCACTTGTTCAATGCCGGTTACAATATCGCTCCCGTCMAGGGCAGAAACAGAGGTGCCCACGTTTAAATCCACGGTGGTGGAGGATAAATTGCCCGTATTATCAAGCAGATCTCTGTCACCGTCACCGCCATCAAGAGTATCGTTACCAGATCCTCCAATCAAGGTATCAGCTTCGCCGGTCCCACCAAATAATTGATCATCGCCTGCGCCGCCAGTCAGAAGATCATCACCCGAGCGGCCGTCCAGTACGTCAGCGCCGTTGGTGCCGGCAACCGTATCATTCGATGTAATGATGCCGTCAAAACTAGATAGAGTTACATCCTGCAAAACAGCAATAAATTCGCCGGTAGCCACCAGCGTAACAACACTGTCGCCCGCAAAGGCGCCGGTTCCAGGTGCAATGGCAAAAGCGTCAAAGTTTTCGAGTATAAAAAAGTTCGCAAGGTCATCACGRCCAACTTCAAAATCGGTGATAACTGCTGCGTCCTCAATTGCAGCAACTGCCAGTTCCCGATTAATAAAGAAAACGTCACTGCCCGACCCACCGGTAACGGTATCCATTGGGCCTACGCCGATTTGGTCATCCCCGCCTCCCCCGTCGATAACATCAGCAAATTGGGGCGCCCCAACAGTCAATGCTTCATCACCGCTCAGGAAGTCGTCAAAATCGCCACCGATCAGGGTATCCGCGCCGTCACCACCGAAAAGCGAGGTTGCCAAACCGTTCACTTCAAGCCGGTCATCGCCCGTGGAGCCATTAACCCTGATGATTTCAATATCTGTTAAGGTATCGGTGCCGAGCGTGTTGGTGACAACGCCAGTAGCGGAACCGGTAAGCGTGTCGGCTTCAGTGAGATTATAAATAACGGCATCAAAAATAGAGGCGCCGCCATCAATCAGATCATTCCCTTGAGTTGCTGTGATCCGGTCAACTCCGGCACCGCCAGTAATCGTATCGTCACCTGAAGTTCCAGTTAAACTATCGTCAAAGGCTGTTCCGGTTATAGTTGGCATAAGTCCCCCCAATCACTCTGACCTATGTCAGATAAAACATGCTCTGCAACCAAAGTGTTGCGTAATCTGCGYTGGCGANASYYARTGTCTRAGGCCAAACGTTTTGAACCAATTCTTACTAATGGGGGAGATCAAACTATATGGATGGCTACGGCCTAACCGTACCCACCTTTCCCCCATGTGCTCGAATATTCGAAACCCAGTTTGCCACGTGACACAGCAACCAACTTAAATAATCTGAATGATCGGTATCCAACTCTTTCCACAATGTCAAATTGTATAAGGCAGCAGTGGGAGTGCAATTTTCCTCGCGGACCTGACCAGGCATCAACGTTACGCGACTAAATGCACCAATCTAAAATTGCATTAAAAAGTGTAGGTGATATTTGCTAGGTCGTTCACTGTTAGGCCGGTTAACAGCAAGCTATCGCCGCCGCCGAGATCAATTAGCACGCCGCCAGCCACATTGGCCGCCGCCGCCGCTACACTGGCKGCATCGGTGAAATCTGTGTTGGTATTGGCCAGCAGCAGTTCGTCTTCCGCCACGCTGAAGTCTGTGATCTGATCATCGCCGGTGCCTGCAGGGAAACCAAACCTGTCACTGCCTGTGCCGCCCGACAAAATATCGTTGCCTGGACCGCCGAACACATCGTCGTCGCCTGCGCCGCCTGAGACCGTATCATCACCCGAGCCGCCAAACAGCTCATCATCGCCTGTGCCGCCCGTAACGCTGTCATTCCCGCGCGAAGCGAAAATCTGGTCGTTGCCAGCACCGCCMGTGAGCACATCATTCAACCCCGGGCCGTCAACATCGCCGCGCCCGCCGTATATCGTATCATTGCCGGCACCTGCATCGACCGTGTCGTTGCCCGTACCGCCACCAAATTCGTCATTGCCTGCTGCACCGATCACCAGATCATCGCCGGTGCCGACAAAAGCGATATCGTTGCCTGTGCCGGTCGTAACAGCCTCCCCGTCATCGTAGGTGCCGTTGCCGTTCAGATCATTAAAGCCGCCGCCAAGAATAGTATCATTGCCTGAGCCGCCGAATATCAGATCACTGCCGTCATCTGTGGGTGCACTGTCGCCCGCCGCCAAGCCTGCAATGCCCGACTGGCCGCCGCCTATAAGGAAGTCATTCCCCGCCGCGCCGCCAAGCGTATCATCGCCGCTGCCGCCAACAACCACATCATCGCCCAGATCACCCGCCCCCGCGAACAGCTGGTCATTGCCAGCGCCGCCAGACACGGTATCACTGCCTAGCCCACCAATCACCCTGTCGGCGCCAAGACGGCCAGAAAGCACATCGTCGCCCGCGTTCCCTCTCAGCACATTGCTTACGTCATTTCCCACTAGAGTATCGTCACCGTCTGCCGCGGTTACATTTTCTATAACTGTTTCCGGCGTGACATATACGGTGTTGCTTCGTGTCCCTAAAACCTGATTTGCTGCACCGAAATAAGTGATGGTTGTGCCAACATCGATGAAGGTGCCTGGTGTTAGGTCGATATTTACACTGCCGCCAGACCCCGAAATGACGATGGTATCGTTGCCGCCCAGATCATACAGCGTTAGAAAATGGCGATCGGCTAAATCAAATGTATAGGTCGCATCGCCAGCGGTGGCGGCTGTATTGATGCCGTAGATCGATTGCAGCGCCAATATGTCGATATAGCCGAAGGTCGAGGCTCGCAGATCAGCAGATACAGCGTCTGCAAAAAAAGCGGAGGCAAATGTTGGGTTCAAGACAGTGTATTCTTCACCGTTGAATTCGGCGGGCAGCACTGCGCTATTATTTCCAGGATGATCCAAGCCAAGGGTGTGGCCCAGTTCGTGCAAAGTTAACCGCTGCAACGAACTGGACGTAATGTTAGCCGCACTTGCTGTAAGAATAATGTTGCCCGCCCTTTCACTGCTAAAAGGGAAGAATGCAAAACCAACGAAACTAGGAGATGTGAAAGTCGTGCCTGCCAACCGGATAAGGCCAAATTGACTACCTGTGTCGGCCACTTCGGTGAACTCGATATTGGCAATATTTGATATAAACTCTACCCCTTCACGGAGGAAGTCCGCCGCCTCGGGTAAAATCGGAACAAAACCGGCAAGAAAATCAGTACCGTCGACGACAAAGCCGCCAGGAAAGGTGCTTGACGTTGTCGGGAAGCTAAAACTAATGCGGGTGACGCCGTCGGCATCTGCCTCATAGGCCAAATCCAATGTCAGTGCATCAATGCGAGCATCGCCCGTCCGCGGGACCGTTACAACACTTGGAAACCTTGGGCTCAGCATACTATTCCCTTAAATCAAAAAAATCTTTAATCACGCTTTAGCGTCTACTTCAACATTTAGCTAACGCGACCTGCGCTGTGCGGGTATGCATTGAAATTCTATCGAGATATGGCACCACGGCCACCGCCACCGCCACCGCCACTTGTAGTACCGAAGACAAAGCCTCCGCCGCGGTATAAATCTGATAAAGTCAACACAGCGCCGATATCGGACGGCACATTAAAATCCCCACGCGCAGAAAATTGCACTGTCATTACGTCTTTTTTGAGGGCATGTGGATTTGAATTTATCGACGCTGCCTTTCAGCAGGCAACTAATTCTCAAAGGCTGCACAGACCCCCAAAGCCTGAGAATTGAGAAAGCACTTTTTTCTAAGCAGCACAAGCCTAATTCGTTTTTTACGACGGGAAAAGATAACAGCGTCAGATGCATTTACTGCAATGCTTTGCTGCCTTGTGACCAGCTCCTTAAACCTTGCCGAAGGCCACTAACACAGCTTTTGTCCAGCGGAATATATTTGTGGTATTCACGAAGTGCTTCAATCAAATCAGCGAAATCAACAAGGGCATCCGCTGCCAAGGCTGCAGTGCATAATTCACTTTCTTCGTACAGGGCAGCTACACAGAAAACTCCCGTTCTACTCTACACACTTCGTACACTAGTAGGACGCTACAGCAAATTTCAAAAGCAAGGCCTTTGCCAGCGTTTTGTAAAGCAGGCTATATACCGCTTTTCTGGCACCCCAGACTTTTATCTTCCAGGAGAACATCTCATAACACCGCTCAAGCCAATATTATTTCTGGCTTTTGGAGCGTGTCCATTTGGCTACCATTTCCTGCGCTTCCGCAACTTGTGACGGCGTCATCTTTTTTGCGACAGAATCTCTATCGGTTACAGAGCCTGCATTATTTGCGGCGGCTGCCAGACTAAACCACTTAAAAGCCTGTTTAAAATCCTGCGGTACACCTTGGCCATTTGCGTACATAGAGCCAATATGGCCTTGCGCATACGGCACCCCTTGATCGGCGGCCATGCCAAGCCACTTAGCGGCGATCTGAAAATTCTTGTCCACGCCGTGCCCGGAGAAATATAGCCGCCCCAGCTCGACTTGTGCACTTACATCACCGCCAGTTGCTGCCTGTTCGTACCAAGTGGCCGCGACTGTCACATCTTGCGACACGCCGTGACCCGCATGGTAAAGATATCCTAGACGGGCTTGCGCGGCTGAGATCCGATCTGCCGCCGCTTTTCTGTACCATTTCGCGGCTTTGCCATAATCTGTAGGAATACCGGCCCCACGCTCATACAGTGTTCCAAGATAATAGGCGGAGTCCTTTATGCCGGCAGCGAACGCTTCTTCGTATAACTTTATAGCTGTTGCTGGGTCTTGTCGGATGTTTCTTCCATCAGCGTATAGACCTGCTAAATAGAATTTAGCAGCTGCAACCCCGCCCCTTCCAGCCCTAGCCAGCAAACGGGCGCCTTCGCCAAAATCTTGTGTCACGCCTTGCCCTTTTAGGGTGGCCATGCCCAGCAAATACGCCGCCTGAGACGAGGCTTGCGCGCTATAATAGGGCGTAGAGGATCGTTGGTTCAGTGCTTCGCTGTAGTATCTGGCTGCAGAGGCAAAGTCCTGGATCGTTCCCGTTCCAGATGCAGACATTTGTCCCGCCATAAGCATGGCGGGGCCGTATCCCTTGTCTGACGCGGCTTTAAACCAATGAAAAGCGTCTACAGGCTTTTTCCCTCCTGCATCGCCTTGGTGGTAAATGACGCCTAACCTATACTGCGCGATAAATTTCCCCTGACTTGCCGCGCGTTTATACCAAACTATTGCTTTCGCAAAACTAGCGTCTTTCGCCGGCAACAACATATCCGGGCTATAATGATCCCCCATACTTTCTTGCGCTGACGCCAAACCGCCGTGTGCTGCTTTTTCAAGCCAATATTTCCACTTGGACCGATCTTCTTTTACACCGTTGCCAAATAGATAGGCGCTGCTCACACTTTTCTGGCCTTCGGCGTAACCCTGTTTCGCAGATTTCATCCACCAGCGAAAAGCTGTGGCTTCATCTTTGCGGAATGGACCTCTACCATAATGGTAATTCTTACCCATCCTATTTTGAGCGGCCGGGTCGCCAGCCTCTGCTTTGCGCAACGTTTCTCTATGTATTCGCGCGCCCGTGCGAGCGATGGCAGCAGCTATTTCGTCATCGCCAAAGCTCGGCCGACTATTCGCCGCACCAAAGGCAGTGAACACAAAGGTTACAACTAAAAAAAGGCGTAAAAAGACCATGAGTTATCTTCCCTAACTTACTGCCACATCAAAAGGCGCCCGCTTTTCCCTCACCCAGTATAAAGGTGTAGAAAAATTTAAGTTCAGGCCACTATATACTCTTTTGCGGCTTTCGGTATCTACTGTTTACACCAGTGTAATTCTTGGCTCTACCACTGTAACCACTGGCATGATTTTGTGCTGATACATAGGCCATCACCTGGCGAGCTTCATTTAGTAGAGGTATCAACWTGGACGCTTAAGCGCAGCTTTCCCCACCCGTCACATATGGGCCTGCACTAAAACCGATAAGCATAATCAAAAATCACTTTAAATCGCCAGCATTTGCATTAAGTACTCGGGGCAATGTATGGTTTATAGTTCCCGCTGACAGCGGCCATCCTGTACGCGTTATTCATCGGTTTTGTTGCTCCATCAAAAAAATGAAAAAATATTGGAGGACAGCCATGCGGCGTGCGTAATACGTACTTAGGGGCCCTTGTGTGGGCATTCTTTACGGTAGTTGGATTATCATGGCGCTAAAAACTGGCAAAATTCTACAGTTTAGGGAACCGCAGCAATCGCCGCGKCAGCGGGTGATCAATGATATATTCAGGGATCACGGCACGGCGCTGCGCCGATTTCTAAACCTGCGCCTACACAGTGATCTGGACCGCGAGGATGTTATCCAGGATATCTTTGTGCGCCTTTCTGCGCTGCCGGATATTGAAGCGCATTTCGCCGACCGGCCTGAAACACTGCGCGGGTACTTGTTTACCAYGGCTGCAAACTTGCTGCGGGACCGTGCGCGCCGCGCCAAAGTACGCCAGACCGGCCGGCATGATAGTTACAACGAAGAAAGTGCACCCCATACAAGTGTGTCCCCCGAAGATTTTTTATCTGTGAAACAAAATATTGGCCGCATGCAGGAGGTGCTTCTTTCGCTGAAGCCCGCGCACAGGCACGCTTTTGTTCTCAGCCGTTTCAAATACCAGAGCAATAAAGATATCGCACGTCAATTGGGTATTTCCGTAAGCACAGTGGAAAAACATATTTCAAAGGCGTTGCTTTCTTTGCGAAAGGAGTTCGCAAAATGACCTTCACATCCACCGCAATTACCCCCGACATGGCCACACAGAAACGCGCAGCGCACTATGTGATGCGGCTTTATTCTGGCGAMATGACAGCGGCTGAAGAAGTTGCGCTAGARACATGGCTTAARGCCGACARCCGCCACAAARCCGAGTTYGAYGCGCAAGCYRAMCTAGTGGACGATTATAGCCTGTGCGCTGACAGCTTTCATGTACCGGAACTGGC
>JAESRJ010000251.1 GCA_016764715.1 Kordiimonadaceae bacterium
CCTAAACATACTTAGCAGTTTAGCCGACGGGGCAAGGGTTTACCTTGTACCCGTCGGTCCTGTTTTTGGGGAAAAGGACGCTTGTTCTTTGGCCGGTACTGGCCAGTATTACGCTGGCTTTAGGATATATGCCCGCGAAGCGAAAACGCTTCAGGCTGACTTTACAATAAGCCACCGAGCACTTCTCCGCGGTATTGATGACTTGCCTACTGCCATCAAAAAACAAATCGACAAGCAGTATGCGCGGCTTGAGCGCCCGCGTGCCACTGTGGCTTTGCCGAATACTGAAAAACAATTGGTGTTCTCACGTACACTGATTATGGGCGTGCTTAATGTTACGCCGGATAGTTTTTCTGATGGGGGGCGTTTCTTCGATAAAACGACTGCAATTAAGCAAGCGCGAGCGATGGTGGCAGCTGGCGCTGATATTATTGATATTGGCGGTGAAAGCACACGTCCTGGGGCCAATCCGGTTTGGGAGGGCGATGAGGCTGAACGAGTTCTGCCTGTGATTGAAGCTCTGCRAGACGCTGATATTCCTATTTCGATTGATACGCGGCATTCTTTTGTAATGAAAAAAGCKYTGGCAGCTGGSGCCCATATAATTAACGAYGTAACGGCCCTGGCCTATGACGGCGATAGCCTAGGCGTCGCTGCAGCGACCGAAGCACCAGTAATTCTCATGCATTCCAAGGGTACACCGAAGACAATGCAGCATAACCCTGTTTATGATCATGTGTTGTTGGATGTATATGATTATTTGGCAGCAAGAATAGAGGTTTGTGAGGCTGCGGGGATAGCTAAAAAACGCATTATTGTCGATCCAGGAATTGGCTTCGGTAAAACCCTGATTAAGGACAATCTTGACCTGATAAATGGGTTGACGCTTTTTCACACGTTAGGGTGTCCGGTTATGATAGGTGCGTCTCGAAAAGGCTTTATWGGGGCAATTACGGGTGAAAAAAGTGCAGAGGGCCGGCTCGCCGGGTCAGTTGCAGTAGCCATCAAAGCGGCGGAGGCAGGTGCTCAGCTGGTACGTGTCCATGATGTCGCGGAAACCAAACAAGCGCTGGCGATCATTCAGGCTTTTAAAGATACGGCAATCATAGACGCAACGCACTGAGGCCGTTAATATCAAAGAATAAATTCTAGAATAACTTTGTTTTTGGGTAGGGGAAACCATGACACGTAAATATTTTGGCACCGACGGCATCCGCGGGACTGTCAATCAAGGCTATATGCGCCCGGACATTGCGCTGCGTGTTGGCTTGGCTGCAGGGAAAGAGTTTCGTCGCGGAGAGCATGTGCACCGCGTTGTTATTGGGAAAGACACTAGGCGGTCGGGCTATATGTTTGAGCCGGCACTTGCGGCTGGGTTTGTCGCTGCAGGGATGGATGTCATCATGGTTGGACCAATGCCCACTCCCGCAATTGCAATGCTTGTCAAATCTTTAAGGGCTGACCTTGGCGTGATGATTTCAGCTAGCCATAACCCGCACTATGATAACGGCATAAAGTTCTTTGGCCCMGATGGGTTTAAGCWTTCTGACGCRCAGGAAGARCGCATTGAACACCTSATYGATAATGGTRYCGATGATGTGCTYGCRGGCGCMGAGCGCCTWGGKCGMGCKACRCGGCTKGAAGATGCCCGMGGMCGYTATATTGAATTTGCYAAAGCAACCATTCCTTCGGGCGTACGCTTTGAAGGCCTGAAGGTGGTGATCGATTGCGCACACGGTGCGGCTTACAAAGTAGCGCCTGATGTATTGTGGGAAATGGGTGCTGACGTTGTATCGCTTGGTGTTAGCCCTGACGGTTTCAACATTAATGATGGCTGTGGCTCTACTCACCCGCAGGAAATGTGCGACCGTGTGGTGCAAACTGGCGCCGATATTGGCATTGCACTTGACGGCGACGCTGATCGCCTGATCCTCTGTGATGAAAAAGGCCGAATTGTTGACGGCGACCAGATCATGGCGCTTATTGCTAGGAACTGGAACGACAGGGGCCTTTTAAGCGGCGGGGGCCTGGTGACGACCGTGATGTCAAATTTAGGGTTGGAGCGGTTGATGCACTCTGAAGGATTGACACTAGAGAGAACCAAAGTTGGGGACAGGCACGTCGTTGAGCACATGCGCCGCGGCGGGTTTAATGTAGGCGGCGAGCAGTCAGGTCATATTGTATTGAGTAAGTTCTGCACCACTGGTGACGGGCTTGTTTCAGCGCTGCAAGTCATCACGCAGTTAGCGCAGTCTGGCAAAAAAGCCTCGGAAGTATGTAATCAATTCGAGGCMGTGCCTCAAATTTTGAAGAATGTACGGTACAAAGGTGGAGACCCACTTGCCGCTGATAAGGTTCAAAAAGAAATTTTAGGCGCTGAAAAAGCGCTTGAGGGCAATGGCCGGTTAGTGATCCGTAAGTCAGGAACTGAGCCGCTTATCCGGGTGATGGCCGAAGGTGACTGTCTCGATAAAATCACCGAGATTGTTGATGGTATCTGTCATGAAGTCGAGATCGCGGCCCAGTGAACACGTCAGCAAAGGGTCGGGTGCTAATTGTTGCAGGCTCTGACCCTTCGGGCGGCGCTGGTATCCAGGCCGACATTAAAACAGTAACGGCGCTGGGCGGTTATGCTGCTGCGGCCATCACGGCACTCACCGTTCAAAACACAGTGACAGTTAAAGACGTGATGCCTGTAGCCGGAAGTTTTGTAGCGGCCCAAATGCGCGCTGTATTGGAAGATGTGGGTGCTGATTGCATAAAAACGGGCATGCTCAATAATGTTGACGTAATTGCATCAATTGTAGAAACCCTTACAAAAGTGAACTTTGCTGGGCCGGTGATCATTGACCCTGTGATGGTGGCATCGTCCGGCAGAATTCTAATGGCGGATGATGCCTTAGAGTTACTAAAAAGTGACCTCATTCCCAAAGCGACATTGCTAACGCCCAATTTGCCCGAGGCCGAATTGTTGACTGGGCTCAAGATTGAAACTGTGGCCGATATGGAAGCTGCAGCAAAAACAATTTTGAAGCTGGGTGCCAAAGCAGTGCTGGTAAAAGGGGGGCATTTGGATAGTGAACTATTGACTGACCTTCTACTGACTGCGGAGGGGGAACGTTTTGTGATTGAAACTAAGAAAATCGATACACGTAACACTCATGGTACGGGCTGCACCACGGCAAGTGCCATAGCAACCTTTATGGCAAAAGGCCAAGCGCTGGAGCAAGCCTTTCGCGCTGCACACGCTTTTGTTCAAGTGGCGATCAAGCTCGCGCCGGGATTTGGAGCTGGCCATGGTCCGCTTGGCCATGCAGAAGCTGGGCAACGTGGTGGAGATGCCGGATGGAATTGATCTACCGATCGCGAGGCGAAGGCCCTGTGCTTATTATGTTGCACGGTTTGTTCGGGGCTGGCGATAATCTTGGTGGCATAGCTGGTTTGCTTTCAGACGTATTTCAGACGATTACTATTGATCAGCGCAACCATGGCCGTAGCCCCCACAGTGATGAGATGAATTATACGGTCATGGCGGCGGATATTGATGCGTTTATGGAGCAGAAAGGCATTGCGCAAGCGTTGCTGTTCGGCCATTCAATGGGCGGAAAGGTGGCCATGCAGCTGTCGCTCGATTATCCTGAACGTGTAAAAAAACTAATTGTTGCCGATATTGCGCCGGTTACTTACGGCAATCATATGGAAAAAATATTGGCGGGTATGGCTGCAGTTCGCGCGGCCGCGCCGCAATCTCGAAAGGGCGCTGGAGAAGTTTTGGCTGATTATGAGCCTGACACGGGTGTCTTAGATTTTCTGTTAAACAATTGGCGGCGAACTGAGAGCGGCGGGTGGGACTGGCGGCTAAATGTGGATGTGATCAATAGTGAATACAACAATATTGCCAAGGGGTTAACGGGAACTCCCTATCAGGGTGATGTGCTATTTCTGCGCGGGTCACAGTCAGATTACATACGCTCAGAACATAGGGACGAAATACTGACCTTGTTCCCGAAGGCAAATGTCCGTACAATCGAGGGTACAGGCCATTGGTTGCACGCTGAGAAGCCAGAGATGGTAGTGCGTGCTGTAAGAAAATTTCTATTGGCCTAAACAGGTGAGGCAGAACAGCCCCAGAGGCGTGCCGGAGGAAACGATTTGTGTTGAGTGTGTTTAGTAGGGTGGCGGCGTTTTCAGTGTTTTTATCRCTGGTGCCGGCGGCAAATGCTGTTGTACCTAGCAATTCTGCAGTGATTAGCTTCGAGAAAAAATTTCGCGATGCCGTTGCCAAGAATAACGTGCCCGGCGCTGCTTATGCAATTATTGAAAAGGGAAAAATCGTTGCTATTCACGGCGTAGGAAAACGCGCACTTGGTGCGACATTGCCCGTTGATAAAAAAACGGTTTTCCGACTTGCATCAGTTTCTAAAACATTCTCGGCAGAACTAGCCGCTATGTTAATCGCTGAAGGAAAATTCAGCTGGGATGACAAAGTGCTGGATTATGTGCCAGCGTTTAAACTGCAGACGAGGGGCCATGCGGGTAAGTTGCGGATTGATCACCTGCTCAGTCACACCTCAGGCCTGACGCCGAATGCATACGATAATATGCTTGAGGACGGTTGGTCTCTTAGTAAAATTATTCCGCGGTTCGGAAAACTGAAGCCAATATGTAAGCCTGGTGTTTGTTATGGGTACCAGAACATATTGTTTAGCTTTATCAAGCCGGTCATTGAAAAAACCAATACCCAGTCATTCGAAACCTTGATGGAAACGCGCATTTTTGACCCGTTAGGCATGGATAATAGCTCAATTGGCTTCGAAGGCTATTTGTCATCCGCGAACCGCGCCGCGCCGCACGTTTTCACGCGTAAGGGCTGGTACCGAACCACAGTAAAACCAAACTACTATAACGTAGCTCCCGCGGCCGGTGTAAACGCTAGCATCGAAGACTTGGCAAAATGGGTGCGCGCCCAAATGGGCTACAACGATGATGTGCTTAATGAGGCGCTTCTAAAAATTGTAACCACCAAACGTGTGAAAACAGTGCGCGAAAAACGAAAACGTGCGTGGCGTGGGCATCTCTCGGAGGCCCATTATGGTTATGGGTGGCGTATCTATAAGATCGCGGGTGAGGAAGTGATTATGCACGGGGGCGGTGTGTCTGGATTTCGCAGCCTGATTGCCTATTCAAAAGAGCGTGACATCGGTGTTGTTATCTTGATGAATGCTGARACCCGGTCTATCGATAAGCTTGCAGCTGAATTTTGGACCGAAGTGGCGTCGCAACCTCGAAAAGGGTCTGTGAGCATTGCGGCCCGTTAAATGCGGGGAAACACTTTGAGGTTTTTAGTCGTACTTTTAAGTGCTTTAAGCTTGGTGCTGCTCGTGGGAATTACGGGACCGATAGAAGCGCAGGATAACAACTCCCCTCAACTACAGTATTTTACTGAAACGCCTGAAGGCTGGCGCGCAGAGATCATTCCGTTCCCACTCTCGTTCGCACCGACTATTTCGTATAGCGGCGTTGAGGAAGTGCTGTTTATGCCGGGTATGTTTAGAGCTAATGCTGAAGACTTTTTCTCTTACGCATTTTTGTGGGTTGTTGAGGGCAGCGACATTCCGGGTGCTAAGAAATTCGAAACCGAAGTGCAGCTTTATTATCAGGGGCTGCAAGATGCTGTTCTTGGTGAACCTGGGCCTAATGTGATTGTCACCGCGGTTAATTCTGGCAACGAATTAGAAAACGGTGAAATAACAAAAATACGACGCCACTTAACCGTCAACTGGTTGGACCCATTCGTTACCAAGCGACCTATGAAACTACGGGTCCTCACCGAGTTATGGCACTGCAAAGACGCCGATGAGTGGCGCGCCCTTTTTAAGGTGGTGCCGGTTTCGAGTGGATATCTGCAGAAGCTAAGCTCTGGCCGCCAGCTCGATACTTTAAAGTATCAGCACTGTCCGGTTAGCTAAACTTAGGCCGCTCGGCAGAATGGCGAATTGGGGTTTAATCCGTGCTTATTCCCCGCCGGCCGCCGCCTCCACGTTTTCCTTTTCCGCGCCTTTTGCCGTTGCCGTTCTGGCGGCGTTCTGAGCGTAATTTCTCGCGCATCGCTAACAGCGCCTCTGGTTTGCTAATCGTACAGTCACTGTTTTTATCCATGCTGAGAAACTGGCTATGAGAAACGGCAGTGAACTCTTTAAGTTCAACCAGCGAAGACGTATCAGTGTCAATTCGGTCGAACGGAAAAAAGAGGAAACTCTTGTCCTCAAAATTGGCCTTCCGGTACTCTTCGCTGGATAAGCTTTGGCTTCTGTCAGTATCTAACCGGTTAAACAGGCGTGTCCTCTGAACAGTTATGTCAGCGCAGTTGACCGAACCACTTTCGTCGAAATCCCAACGCTCGACAAACCCGCGGTACAGGCGTTCTGCGCGAGCAGGGTCAAGTGGCTGACGCTTTTCTGGGCCCTTCTTCGAGGCGCAGCTGGCCAGTAAAGCAGATGCAACAAATAGGCAAACTAAGGGGGTGAAACGCATGAGAGTAGGTCGCTTTCTGTAATTTGAAGGGGATCAGGTGTTGGCCTCGATTTGCCCTACTTGTGAATAGTACGAGCGTGCAGCAGAAAATATTCGCCGTATGTGAAAATAAACTTCATTGACTCTCAGCACTTCCTCCCTATTTTCAGCCTTGGTACTTCCCCCAACTGGGAAGCTGTCGTCTGCGAGGTCGACGCTGTTAATTGGGACACGCCTCCCCAACGGGGCGCARCTGACTGGAAGGTTGGAATTATGATGAAGCCACTTAAGGCACCGGTTCGTCCAGAGTTTAGCTCTGGCCCCTGTGCAAAACGCCCTGGTTGGACACGGGACGTATTAAAAAACGCTCTTCTTGGGCGGTCTCACCGTTCTAAGCCCGGCAAAGCCCGGCTTAAATATGCCCTAGACAAAACACGTGAAATTCTCGGTGTGCCCGACGACTACCGTATTGGTATTGTAGCAGCCTCTGACACCGGTGCCGTTGAAATGGCGCTGTGGTCAATGCTCGGTGCACGCGGTGTTGATATGGTYGCTTGGGAAAGCTTCGGCGCTGGCTGGGTAAGTGATGTTACCAAACAGCTTAAATTGGATGATGTACGCACCCTCACCGCTGAATACGGCAAACTGCCTGATCTTACCAAAGTGGATCCTGCGCGCGATGTGGTGTTCACATGGAACGGTACGACGTCTGGTGTGAAAGTAGCCAATGCCGACTGGATCAGCGATGACCGCGCTGGCCTTACCATTTGCGATGCGACATCCGCAGCATTCGCAATGGATTTGCCGTGGGACAAACTAGATGTAACCACATACAGCTGGCAGAAAGTGCTAGGCGGAGAGGCAGCGCACGGTGTGCTTATTCTTAGCCCGCGCGCTGTTGAGCGGTTGGAAACATACACACCGACGTGGCCTCTACCAAAGATTTTCCGCCTCACTAAAGGCGGCAAGCTTATTGAAGGTATCTTTACAGGCGCCACCATCAATACGCCGTCGATGCTGTGTGTCGAAGACTATATCGACGCGCTTGAATGGGCGGATAGCATTGGCGGCAATGCGGGCTTGATTGCGAAATCAGAAAATAACCTGAAGGTTCTTGCTGATTGGGTGGAGAAATCAGACTGGGCCGCGTTCCTTGCGGAAGATCCGGCTACGATTTCAAATACATCGGTTTGTTTGAAGGTTTCAGACCCTTGGCTTGCTGGGCTGGACGCGGACGCACAGGCTGYTGTGCCCAAGAAACTCGCTGCTCTGYTGGAYGCGGAAGGTGTTGCCTACGATATCGGTGCATACCGCGACGCGCCTCCGGGCTTGCGGATTTGGGCTGGTGCTACGGTTGAAGCCTCGGATTTGGCTGTGCTGACCGAATGGCTCGACTGGGCTTATGCCTCCGTAAAAGCCGATTTTAGCGAATAGAATTTTCTGAGGCCTATATCACATAAAATGACTTATCAAACACTGACGCTTCAAACGGGGGTTATCCATAAATGTTAAGCGTTTGTATATCATTAATATTTTGCACTTGATTACTATAATGAACCACATTAGATATGAAGTTGTCTTTTATTATCTGATTTAACTCATGAGTATTAACTCTCTATTTAGTGCCTGGCCGAGAAAGCAATAATCAACTATTGAAAACTGTTTTAGAATGTGAGCCTACCCACAATTTTTAACACATAATATTTTAGCTAGTTCTTAACAAAATGTAATATTCGATTATTTGCAGGCATTTTCATGTCATCCTGCAAAGAGATGCCTGCTTTTGTCATTAAATCAACAATAGATTCAAAATCTCTTATCCGCAAGGGTGTAACAGTTCAAGTCTGTTCAGGGCCACCATTTTTCCATTAAAATCACTAACCGAACTGATATTCTTAAGGCCTTCTATTTTATAGAAGTTCCTTCCTTCGTGAGAGCATATATCATCATATGCTTCCCATGCTCCTTCAACATAAAGCCTTTTTTTGCTTCGGCCTTCTTTACTAAATCCAAGACTTTTTATTAACCTTATAGACCTTATG
>JAESRJ010000252.1 GCA_016764715.1 Kordiimonadaceae bacterium
TCAGCGGTACGGTTAAAACGTCAGCAAGAGTTGTGATAACATCATCTGAAATATGGTGTCTGTCTTCGCGCAGGTGCGCGGTAATGCCGTCCGCTCCGGCGCGCACCGCAAGGCCCGCAGCCCGCACAGGATCAGGATGGCGGATACCGCGCGCATTCCTTATAGTTGCCACATGGTCAATATTCACACCTAGCCGCAATTTAGTGTTTGTCATCGGATACCCCACAAAAAAATCGCACGCTCAAATGCTTGGTCCACCCATATTTTGGCTTTCTTGAAGCTTCATTTTAAGGGCTAGCCGTGCTTGCCGCCGAGCGCGATAACTAGTGATCGCACTTTTTACGCCAATATAGCACACAATCCAAACAAAAATCGCTACCGGAATTCCGCCAATCAGCAGCGGAAAAACGATTGGAATGAAGGAAGCCATATAGGCCATAGGATCTTCCCACAGCGTTACAAAACTAAGCGGCGGCACATAGGCGGAAACATCCTGGCCCAGCAGGAAGGCGCCGATCGCACTGGTAAGTGCAAAAATCAAGGGGAAAGTCCACGGATTACCAACCACGGTGCCGATGGCCGCCGCCCACATGTTTCCCCGGGTGAACCACGCCAAAACGAATCCCAATAAAAAGTGAAGGCCAAGAAAAGGGGTAAAAGAAACGGCCGCGCCCGATGCCAAGCCAGCTGCTATACTATGGGTGGTGCCAGGCAAACGACCAATTCGGTGAAAAATATATGTCCAGGCACGCTTCAACCCCGTGCGCGGCCAGAGCCAGCCAATCACACGCCGCCATAAGGGCAATTGATGTTTACGTCGAAATAACATTAAGAATAACTTATACTTATCAGGATTTTAGACCGCGACTACCAGGTTTTATAGCAGGAATCGCAGCAAGTTCTGCAGGAACATCTTCAGGCTTATATGTTGGTGCATCAATTGTCGCAAGCGCTGTGATAGGCGCTCCAACTTCGGCTTTTCCATTAGACCTGTTGATCAAGCACCCAGCGGCCACAACATTTCCGCCCCAGGCATTGATGGTTTTAATACACTCACGTGACGATAGGCCTGTAGTAATGATATCTTCCATCATCAACACTTTAGCGTTTTGGGGAATGGCAAAACCACGCCGTAGCGCAAATTCGCCTTCAACCCGCTCTGTAAATACATTTGGTACCCCAAGCTGCCGAGCCACTTCAAAACCAACAATGACACCGCCCATCGCAGGGCTAACAACTAAATCGATTTCCACGCCAGTCGCTTTCAACTTCTCGACAAAAGCTCCACACAGCAGCATTGCTCGCTTAGGGTCCATCAAGACCCGCGCACACTGAAGATAAACAGGGCTATGGAGACCAGACGACAGTTTAAAGTGTCCTTCRAGTAGAGCCTCAGCATCCCGAAATTCAGCGAGTACGGCGTCCTGATCCATTTATGTTTCCTTTTGTGTGCCTGAAGCACTGGTTTTTTCTATAGTACCTGAGCGCGGATACCGTCCCTAACCCGCAGCGTCAAGCGATTTATGACGTTGTRTGCTGTCNGTTAGCCGTGCACCCGATCCACGGCACCAATAACCCGGCTTACGCGCAGCGCACGAGTGACCTTATTCAGATGCTTTACATCCTTCACTTCTAAGTCGATTAACATCACATAAAACTCAGGATCACGGTCCGAAATATCTATATTTGAAATGTTGCCGCCGCTTTTCGACACTGTGGCAGCAATTGCTGCCAGCGCGCCGCGCTCGTTGATCACTTCAAGCCGCAATCGCCCGACATAAAAGATATTRTCCTCCTTTTTGTCTTCCCAATGCAGATCAAGCCAACGTTCGGGCTCGTTGTCCAAATCATCGAGYTTGGAGCAATCTATGGTATGAATTTCTGCGCCGCGGCCAGGGATCAAAATGCCGACAATTCTGTCGTCTTTTACAGGGTGGCAACATTCAGCAAAATGCACCGCTGCATCGCGGCTAACGCCAGATATTGGAACGGCACCGGCCTTCATCTCTTCCCAGTCCTGGTGAACGGAAGGCAGCCCTTCTGCACGGGCATCTTCTTTATGGCCAGGATAGGCAGCGCGCAACACGTCATCTTCGGTGATACTTCCTTCACCCACCATGGCGAACAACATCTCGCCGTCTTGCAAATTCAAAACCTTAGAAGCTTCCTCAATAACCTGCGCTGAGAAATCCAATCCGTTCCTACGGCATGCCTTTTCGATAAGTGTTTGTCCTAAAACACTATATTCAGCATGTTGTTGGTGTTTTACATACCGACGAATGGCAGACCGCGCTTTGCCAGTAATAACGAAGTTTTCCCACCGCAGCGAGGGCACTTGCCCTTCAGAGGTCAGAATATGCACTTGATCACCGTTTTCAAGCTGATGGCGGAGCGGCACCATACGGCCATTCACCTTTGCCCCAACACAGTGATCACCCACCTCTGTGTGAACAGCATAAGCAAAATCAATGGTCGTGGACCCACGAGGGAGCGATACCAGCTCACCTTTCGGCGTAAAGCAAAACACTTTGTCTTGGAACATCGCAAGTTTAGTATGCTCGAGAAACTCCTCCGGGTCCTGCGTTTGCTCCAAAATCTCCAGTAGCTCCTGGACCCATACATACTGTGAACCCTCTGCATTTGAGGCTTTTTGTTTATATTGCCAGTGCGCTGCAATACCAAGCTCGGCTTCTTCGTTCATCTCGTGGGTTCTAAGCTGAATTTCCAGACGATTATTGCCAGGCCCGATCACCGTAGTATGGATTGAACGGTAAAGATTCCGCTTTGGCGTAGAAATATAGTCTTTAAAGCGCCCCGGGATCATCGGATAATTTTGGTGGACAATACCAAGCGCCCGGTAACATTCRGCGGCATCTTTCACATTGATGCGGAAGGCCATCACATCTGATAGCTGTTCAAAAGCAACATTCTGACGTTCCATTTTTTTCCAAATGGAGTAAGGCCTTTTGATCCTCCCCTTCACGGTAGTTTCAATGCCATTTTCCGCCATCAAATCCTCAAGCGCTTTTACCATTTCACTTTCAAGGTTGGGACTTTTCTCAATCAAAAAATCAAGCCGGGCCTTAATCGATTCCATCGCCTCAAGTTCGAGGTTTTCAAAAGCGGCATGTTCGAGCTCGTCTTTCAGGTCGTGCATGCCCATACGCTCGGCAAGAGGTGCATAAATCTCAAGCGTTTCGTTGGCTATTCTGCGCCGCTTGTCCATATTTTTTATATGGTTTAAGGTCCGCATATTATGGCAACGATCGGCGAGCTTTACCAGTAACACCCTGATATCATTTGACATTGCAAGCAAAAATTTTCTGAARTTCTCTGCCTGCCKRACGCTTTCTGTTTGYAGTTCAATTTTGGAAAGCTTAGTAACTCCGTCWACTAGCTCCGCAATTTTATCGCCAAACAGGTCGCGGATTTCCTCGATTGTGGCGACAGTATCTTCCACAACATCGTGCAGCAGCGCCGTCGCAATTGTATCACAGTCGAGTTTCATATTCGTAAGAATAGCCGCGACTTCCAGCGGATGGGAAAAATAAGGGTCGCCCGAAGCCCGTTTCTGAGTTCCGTGCGCTTTCATGGCAAAAACGTAAGCACGGTTCAACAGCGCTTCATCGACATTTTCGTCGTACGCCCGTACTAAATCTACAAGTTCAAACTGCCGGATCACGTAGCGTCCTAACCAATTAAAATCCAATTGCGAAAGAGATACCCTTTCCGCAAACTAATTTCAGCCCATTTCTTTGTAATATATGCCTTTTGAGGCGAAACGGGGGAATTGATTTTGGGCTCAAGCAATTCGCTGGGCGGAAAATCCAACGTGTGGGTCTGGGAGGACACAAAATGACGGAAAAGATGATGCGGGCAATTACGATAAACAAATATGGTCGCACGGATGTCTTGGAGCAAATTGAGCGCGCGGTCCCAACGCCAAAAAACGATCAGATTCTGGTCAAAGTAAAGGCTGCGTCTATAAACCCGCGAGACTGGCTTTTGATGCGGGGTCTCTATCCTTTCAAGAAAATAGCAGAGCCAATGCCAATTACACTCGGCAGTGACATGTCGGGTACGGTGGAAGCGATTGGCAGCGACGTTAGGTCCTTCAAAGTCGGAGACGATGTGTTCGGGATGCAGCCGCTAAGCGGAAAGTTTGGCGCGTTCGCAGACTATATCGCGATCAAGGAAAGCGCGGTTGCGATCAAACCAAGCAAGCTTTCACACGCAGACGCCGCAGCCACCCCCTGCGCCGGCATGACTTCCCTGCAAACCATCAGGGACTTAGCTGCCCTTAGAAAAGGTGAAACAATCCTGATCAACGGCGCTTCAGGCGGCGTTGGTAGCTACGCCGTGCAGATCGCCAAAGCCTACGGCGCGCATGTAACCGCCGTATCTAGTGCTGCAAATGCAGAGCTATGCAAGTCACTTGGGGCTGATGAAGTAATTGATTATAAATCGGAAAAATTCGAAACCGGCGATAATAAGTATGATGTCGTGTACGATGTTATCGGTCGTTCATCACCTAAGAAATGCAGAGGAGTGCTTAAAAAAGGGGGCCGCTATATTACGACCATCCCGAGCCCAGCCACTGCGCTTGCCGCCGTTTTCAGCAAAGTAACAAAGCATCTGCCTTTCAGCAAAAAACTGAGCACCCACTTGATCCTCGTAAAACCAGAAGGAAAAGACCTAGCAGAGATGGCCGATCTAATTATCAGCGGCAAAATGTACAGTTTGATCGACGCCCGCTATTCTTTGGAGCAAGCGACCGAGGCGTTCGAAAAAAGCCAGTCGTGGCGTTCTCGCGGCAAACTCGTCTTTGAAATTAACGCCTAGAATTCTACAGGCAAACAGCAGGCAATAAAAAACCCGGCCAAAAGCCGGGTCCCTTTAGCAGGCTAAAACGAGATTAGTCAGTTTCAACTTTTGCAACAGTATCCATACCGGCCATCAGAATATCGAGATCAACTTCTTCCGACTCGTCTGATTCTACGACTTTGCGAAGGCTCATTACAATCGAATCGATGAGGTCTTCAGCAACAACCTTTTCCTCAGCAATTTCACGCAACGATACAACAGCATTTTTGTCGTTGTCCCGCTCGACTTCAAGCGGTGCGCCAGCTGAAATTTGGCGGGAACGCTGAGCCGCAGCCAGCACTAGATCAAAGCGGTTGTTTACTTTATCAACGCAGTCTTCAACGKWKASSCGAGCCNNWTTMMTTATCTCCAAATATTATGCCGGTACCGCATTTTCGCAGCCTCAGCCATACAAGCGCCCGCTTATACAAGCGCAAACAAAGGCTGTAAAGCAGGGAATTGCTAGAGTTTAGCAGAAATCTCACTTATTGACGAAAGCTGATCTAGAATGAGCTCAGATTCCAGCATTTCCAACACCGTTTGACCAAAATGCGGGTGCCTCCACGAAGGCGCAATATCCGCCAGCGGTTGCAGTACAAACGCCCTTTTGTGAAGCCGAGGATGAGGTACAACGGGCTCAACAAGATAAGCGGCAGGATCTATAGCCACTACAACAGCTAGCCACTGGTTTGTATCAGGCAGCACCGCATCGCCGTATGTAAGCAAATCAATATCCAAAGTCCGCGCGCACCAGCGTTCTGTTTGTTTTCGGCCAAGGGACTTTTCTACGTCTTGAAAAAGGCGCAGCAAATCGGAAGCCGATAACCCAGAGGTAATTCGGGCGGCAACATTAATGAAATTGGGCTGGTCAGACACCGGCAGAGCCTCAGTTTCGTAGACTTTCGATACCTCAACGATACCCACCCCAGCTTCGGCCAGCATTTCAAGCGCACGCTTAAGTGTTGCCCTCGGCTTGCCCTCCGAGGACGGCAGGTTGGCCCCAAGCCCTATTGATATTGTCTCAGTACCTATCACTTCGCCCTTTTATCGCCCTTCGGCGACCTTTGTTGTTCCAGATTTACCATTATTTAACGCTAATCCTTAAGGCTGTATCCATGCATTTTCATTTTTTTGAATTTTCGGCCCCTTGATATTCACCCATTCCCCATGATTGGAATAGGCTATGCTAATTTACCCACAGGAACGCCTCGCCTTATTTATTGACGGCGCAAACCTATATGCCACTGCCAGAGCGCTCGACATTGAAATTGACTATAAAGCGCTTCGGGCCTTTTTTGCCCGCAAAGCCAGGCTGATCCGCGCCTTCTACTATACTGCAATATTAGAAGACCAGGAATACTCTCCCCTGCGCCCTCTGATTGACTGGCTAGATTACAATGGCTTTACCCTGGTGACCAAGCCCGTAAAAGAATTCACGGACGACCGCGGGCGGCGTAAAATCAAAGGCAACATGGATATCGAGATCGCAGTGGATATGCTGAATATTTCGCATTCACTCGATCATGTAGTGCTTTTTTCAGGCGACGGTGATTTCCGTAGGCTTATAGAGGCCATTCAGCGGCGCGGTACCCGGGTTACTGTTGTAAGTTCAAACAGCACCCAACCTTCCATGATCGCTGATGAACTGCGGCGGCAAGCGGACCAATTCATAGACCTAGAGCAGTTGCGCGACATGATCGGCCGCGCGCCGAACGGRAAAGRTCATAGCGACGATCCTGGCGACGCTGCGTATGAAGATCAWTTGGATGATTAACGGCTTCGCTCGCCAACCGAAAAGACGAATCGAGCGTTTACCCTAAACGAGACCGTATTTTGTCAGCGATGGCAGACATTCGCCAAGACAAAGAAGCAAAGGCTTTTGATGCGAATAAGAAAAGTCGCTCCAGCCATAATAATGGGAGTTTTAGGCCTGGGTTCCTGATGGACGTTGAGCGCCAATAGGTGGTCCCRCTACCGCTAAACTCCCCCGCATCTTCTACGGTATAATAATATACTGCCACCGACCGCCTGTTTAGACGGGCGACAGGGTTGGTAAAGCCGTGCAACGATTTTGTATCCGTTCTGAAGACAACCATCGTCCCCCCGTGCGGTTGAACATGTACCGCCGGCTTGCTYCCTTTGGCAGGCCATAGCTCCAGTTCACCGCCATCTCCGTCCCGCCAATCATCATTCAGATAAACAAGCAAATTAAGGCGCCGGTACATCTGCACGCTTTTCCCTTGGTGAAAATCAATATGCGGCGTCAAGGTGCCCCCCGGCTTTGTCAGGTGCAACCCTCCGCCTTCGAGAAATGGGTCCGGTAGCAGCCCCTCTATGCCAGATAACTTAGTGAGGTATTTTAAAAACGGGCCAGAATTAAGCTCGTGCAAAAGCGCTYCCAAATCAYTTGGAATACGCGCGATATCATCACAGGTCATCTTTAGACGCTGATGCACATGGTCAGCGTTATACCATCCTTCCCACTGGTCATGAGGAAACGCTTTAGACAGTGTTGACACATTGGCTGGATCTAAAAAATCGCTCTTAACCAAGTGCAAAAAGGGTTCTGCGGCCCCAAACGACTTGGCATCTTCGGAAACCGTGTCATAAAGCTGTTCGATATTTATCAAAATATTCCCCCAGAGCAAGCAAACAGCCGACTATAAGCAGCTGCGTTTTTGTCGAAGCAGATGAACCATAAATGCCCTTTTCTTTTGCATCAACAACCAAATATGTAATAATCGACTATCAAGATGACATCATTCGACTGTGATTTACAAGGGATACAATATGACGCCTGATCCCTTTATAGAGCCGGACCGCGAATGCAATTTGTGTCCAAGGCTCGTCGAATTTCGCGCCGCAAACAAAGCAGAATACCCAGACTTTTTTAACGGAGCGGTTACAAGTTTCGGCGCAATCGATGCGCCGTTCCTCATAATTGGGTTAGCGCCAGGCCTTAAAGGGGCCAATAAAACGGGTCGACCCTTCACAGGTGATTTTTCTGGCGCGCTCCTGTTTAAATGCCTTGAACAAATGGGTTGGGCGAACGAAAAAAACCAGAACACACCGGRCGAYGGATTTGAGCTGATTGACACATGCGTTACCAATGCCGTTTGCTGCGTGCCACCGCAAAACAAACCAACCGCCGCCGAAGTGAACAACTGTAGGCCTTTTCTGCTGTCCCGGTTAGATCACATGCCAAATGTTAAGGTCTTGATGGCGCTTGGCCGATTGGCCCACGACAGCACGCTTCGTACATTCGGCCTCCGGCTGGCGGACTATAAATTTGGGCATGCCGCTCTCCATAAGTTACCTAACGGATTACTGCTAGTCGATAGCTACCATGTCTCGCGCTACAACGTGAAYACCGGCGTCCTAACGGAGGACATGTTCATGGATGCGCTAAGGCTGGTGGAACGGGAAATCGCACCATGATTTTAGAGGCCGCAATATTAAACATCAAACCTGGCCTAGAGCTTGAGTTTGAAGCTGCAATGCAGGACGCCAAAGCGATCATAGCATCGATGAAGGGCTTTATCAGCCTTGCTGTGCTCCCCTGTCTTGAAAACGACAGCCGGTACTCGCTTG
>JAESRJ010000253.1 GCA_016764715.1 Kordiimonadaceae bacterium
GGGGCCGCCCTTCTTCGATAAAGGGGCGGAGCCTATCTTAGCGTATTTCCTCAGTGCGAACCGGGGGAAGCGTTCGGTTGCCATCGATATGGCTACCACTGAAGGCCAAAAACTGATCCGCGACTTGGCAAAGCACTGCGATATTCTTGTTGAGAACTTTAAAGTTGGCGGCTTGAAAAAATACGGCCTCGATTGCGCAAGCATGAAAGCCGCAAACCCAGGTTTGATCTACTGCTCGATCACTGGCTTTGGGCAGGATGGGCCGTATAAAGACCGTCCCGGTTACGATGCGCTTATACAAGCCATGGGCGGCATGATGAAAATTACAGGTGCGCCAGAAYCTGGTCCGCAGCGGGCAGGGGTGGCGATCACCGATCTGTTCACGGGCCTCTATAGCACCATCGGTATTTTAGGCGCTCTCCACCACCGAGAGAAAACCGGTGAGGGCCAACATATTGATATGTCGCTCTTGGACACACAAGTCGCTGCATTGGCGAACCAGAGCTTGGCGTATCTGGTCTCGGGCAAGCAGCCTGCACGGCTCGGCACAGCGCACCCAAGCATTGTGCCTTACCAGGCATTTGGGACATCCGACGGTGATATGGTACTTGCGATTGGTAACGATAGCCAATTTAGAAGCTTCTGCGCGGCAAGTGGCCTTGCCTATCTAGCTGAAGATGACCGCTACAAAACCAATCCGGCGCGCGTTGAGAACCGGGATACACTGATCCCTGTGCTTACGGCTCGCATTGCCCAGTCAACCACAGACGAGTGGACTGAAATGATGGCAAAAGCCAGTGTGCCCGGTGGCCCGATCAACGATATGAAGCGCGTCTTTGCCGACCCGCAAGTGAAAGCCCGAGGCTTGGCGCTTGAACTGCCCGGTAGCGAAGGGGAACCTGTGCCCGGCGTTGCAAACCCGATCCGCTATTCAAATACAGTGATTGAATATAAGAACGCGCCGCCCCATTTGGGTGCAGACACCGAACAAGTGCTGGCAGAGATCTTAGGCCTCACCGGTGCCGATATTGAACATTTAAAAAAGACCAATGCCCTCGGATAGGGCTTTGGTTGGGCTAACGCCCGGCATTTGGCGAATGGGACACAGACACACTACCTAAATCGTTAGCGGGTATTTTCAAAGCCTCAAAAATACGGGCAATTCTTGCAGCCAGCGGCCATGTCGCCCTCGAGCCGGCTTCTGTTTGCGCATTGAGGGCAAGCGCGACAACAATATCAGCTTCAGGAACTATCAGGATCATTGCTTGCCCAGCAAAGGGAGAGCCACCGTGGCTGATAACCTCCATTTTTTCACTTTCGTTTGTAGGGAAACCTATATTCCTGATACGCCAGCCAAGCGCATAATTTTGGGCGTTAAGGTCTCCGCTTTTTAGTTTTCTACGGGTTAGCATTTCTGCCTTCGCGGCGTCACTAAGAAGGTCTCCTTTTATCAGAGCCATGCCAATCTTCACCAAATCGGTGGGCGTTGAGACCATGCCGCCGCCAGCCCACTTGTAGCTATGATCGGTATGCGGCGGTTTGATCAATCTGTCCTCGGGGAAAACAGGAATGAGCGGGCGGCTGTACCCCGTGGCGCGGCCCTCAACTTTGCCTAAGCCGTAGTCAGCGCCTGTGTTCTTCAAACCAAATGGCTTGATAAGTTCATCCTCGAGTATTTGCAGAAAAGGTTTGCCCGCCGCTCCAGCCATAGCCGCGGATGCCAGTGTATAGCCGTAAGTTGAATAGCTAAAACCACTGTCTGGCTCAAAAAGAAGCGGATCGGTGTTAAAGATCACCAAGGCGTCTTCGGATGTTTCAAAATGATCGTCCCAGAAGCCTTCAGTCGGGAAGCTCGGGTGCGACCAATTGATAGGTTTGTATGAAAAGCCGTAGTGACGAATGCCCGCTTGGTGGGACAACAATTGGCGGACCGTTATTGGAGCATAATCTGTTGGCCAAGTTGGCACGTAGGCGGTGATCGGCCGGTCGAGCGAAAGTGTGCCCTTCTCAACCAGCCGCATGGCCGCGATAGCGGTTAGCGGTTTAGCGATGCTGCCAATATCAAATTTGGTTTCTGTCGTGGTTGGCCTACGGGTTGTAAGGTCCGCGTATCCTTCGGCTTCCGCCCAAACCAGTTTGCCTTTGTAGCCCACTGCAATAGAGAAGCCCGGTGTCCGGTTTTCTTCGAGAAAGCTTGCAATTAACACGCGTGCTTCTGCAACAGCAGTTTCGTATGGCGGCGACAGCACCGCCGTATCGGTGCTGCCTCGGTCGCTGTTGTCGTGCGGCTCGGTTAAGAACCGCGCGTGATCAATTGATAAGCCTGTGACCAATATTAGGAATAGGCCAACCAACAGGGCCACGCCAAGGCCAATGCGTCTAAGTATTTTTTTCATAGTCTTGGCCTAAGACTTCGCGCCGTGTTCACGCAGCAATTCAATCATACGGGCGTGCCGATATTTCTCCGCTTGTCCTAAGGGCGACCTGAAACGTGCTTGTGGAGGACTATTCCCTGTTTCTACCTTCAGGTTAACTTCGGCACCTTCAGCAATCAGATACTTTGCAACAGCGATGCGATTTCTCGACGCCGCATGTATAAGCGGAGTTTCATCGCCTTGCACATAGCCATTTATGTCGGCACCCGCGTTAACAAGCGCTTTTACCATGTTCATGTTACCGCTTCCTGCAGCCCATATTAGAGGGCTGCCGTCGCCAGGAGCTGCGCCGTTCACGTCTGCTCCCGCTTCGAGCAAAAGATCGAACATGGCCCCATTGCCTTGGCGAACGGCTATAACAAGCGGCGTGCCGTCGCCCTGTAGGTAATAACTTACGTTAGCCCCTGCTTTAATGAGTACCCGTGCGTGATCGTTGCGGCGTGCTAACAGCGCGTTCACAAGGGCACTGCCCTGGGCGTCTGCTAATAAGTCTGCCTCAGAAAGCTGAATGTTGGAGACGTAGATCGGGTTTGAAGAAACCCCTGCCCATGCCGCTGCGCCAGACAGGCTAACTGTCGCCAGCAAAATCGCAGTCCCGACCCGGCGGCGTGCCACCGACCGAACTGGGCCTGTTAACCGGCTTATGCGCTGCTTTAAGGGGTGGGATTTGCTCGGGATCCAGGCACAGGAAAGCGGCGGGCTCTGTGTGCTTAGCTGTGATTTCAAAAGGGTGTTCGCATAGACCTTACGGTGCGCCCCATGCTCCCGCATCACGCGCTCATCGCAGGCAAGTTCCTGATCAATCCGGAAGTGCTTAAGGCCAATATATACTAAGGGATTGAACCAGTTCAGGCATCCGAATATCGCGGCAAATGCATTGATCTGAATGTCGCCAGCGCTTATGTGGGCGCGTTCGTGGGCGAGGATTAATGATTGTTCCAGCGGGTTAAAGCGCTGTTCGAAATCGGTAGGCACAATGATTATCGGTTTAAACATGCCGACAACAGCTGGCCCAATATGTTTGTGTTCTGCGATTAGTACATCGCTATGCAAGGGGCGCAATTTGTGTTTCCCGGAAAAGCGGATCTGCTGATAAATGAGTGCACTTAAACTCACCAAAAATCCGAGAGCCCACAATGCGACATATAGCTGTGCTGAGCCTTTACCCAATGCAATGCGACCTGAGGCGTTTTGCTTGGCGGCCTGGCGTTGGTTTATCAGCCGCTGATTTACCAGGTGTTGTGTTGGGATGGCAGCAGAGTTGGCCGAGCTTTCTGGCGTTGCTTGMAGGGGCGCTTGGGTGCTRTTTTCCTGCTGCGGTGCCAATTGCGATGTCGCAGAGGGTTGAAAAGGGAYRAGGCTAGCAAACAGAGCGATAGGTACTATCAGCCAAAATCCGTATGCCACGCGCGCGTCGAAAACGGACCTAAGTGTTGAACGCAGTATCAACACTAGCAGAATTGCTACGCATAAGGCTGCCGTTGCCTGGGCAAGGAGGGGGAATAATTCACTGGTCATTTTCTATCTCCGCTATCATTTTTTTTATATCGTTGATGTCGTCTGCACTTAGCTGTTCATGYTTYGAGAAATGGGCAAACAGGGTCGAGACGCGGCCTTCAAAGAGGCGGTCSAGMAGCCCTTGGCCTTCGCTGTTTACATAGGCATCGTGCGCGAGCAAGGGGCTGTAAAGAAAACGCCTACCGTCCCGTTCTGCCGAGATGGCGTCTTTTGATAAGAGCCGGTTGAGCAGGGATTTAACGGTGCCGGTGCTCCAGTTTTGCTGGGCGGCCACTTCTTTTGTGATTTCCTCGGCTGTCAGCGGATGGGCACGCCAAAGCGTTTCCATGATCTTACTTTCAGCGATGCTTATGCTTTNTTTTGTTTGGGTCATRCTCTATTGATTACATGTGTAAACACTAGAGTCAAGTTTTCGTTTACACTTGTAATCGTAAGGTCACTTAAACTACCTAAAAGGCCCGCAATTTGTRTTGTTTCGTTNGGAAAAAGGTTTCTTCGGCTTTAAAAGCGCTMGGCTACGTGTCCGCTCGGCCAAAAAGTTTAACGCTGATATCAGTATCAAAATATTCTGTGAATTCGATGATTTGTCCGTTTGATATTTTGAATATCATACAGTAGCTGGGGTTGTAGGCTTGGCCGTCCCTAGTTGTACCGGTTCCTTCTGCTTCTACGGCTACCGTATTTCCATCACAAATGTAATTTTGTGCGCAGATTTTGGGTGGATCTTTCATAAAGGAGCGGAAAGGTTTAAGCCGTTTTTCTGTAATTTCGGCCATGCCCGTTAGCGTGCCGGAAAAGCGAGTAGTGCCGATAACACGCCATTTTATGTCTTCGGAAAAATGGTYGAATAGAGGAGCATAATTGCCACTCGCCATGCCCTGCATTACTTCTTCGACTATTATGCGTGTGTCGCTTTTATTCATTGCAAATGTGTCTCTTTATAAAACTGTAGCCAGACTAATCCGTCTTAAAGGAAACGCCCGGTTGCGGCGCGATATTCACTTTAAGGTCAAAGATATCCGGTCGGCTATAATGGCCGTCGGTATCAAGCGCCTGTGCCTGTTCTCGCTGATGGTCCATATCAACGGTGCCGTATAGTATGCCGGCCTTGTCAAAAAGGGGGTCGGTAATATAGCTGCCGTCTGCAGCAATGATCGAGCTGCCGCCATTATGAATAAGGCTGTCCATGTCGCCGGGCATGGCTTCAAGTAAGGCAAGGGCTTCAGGCTCTGCTTTGCCGAGGGACTKAAAGCCTTCGATGATATCCCGTTTGCTCAATACTGAGCCGGCGGCGGCGACGGCACAGCGACCTTCAAAGGCATAGTGACGGCTGGCCACTTGGTGCATATCGCGGACAATTGGCCACTGCGCAATATGGATGGCCTCGCCCATGCTGTGCATTGCCGCGCGAGCGAGCGGCATCCAGTGCTCCCAGCATATCAGGTTACCTAAATTACCCCAGGRRGTGCTAACKGCCGCAAGTGTCGAGCCGTCCCCTCTGCCCCATACAAGCCGTTCTGTGTAAGTTGGCACGAGCTTCCGGTGCGGGGTTGGGCCGCCGCCTTCCGGCGAGAAAGTGAAGCTGGTATTATAGAGCGTATTACCGGCGCGCTCATGCGTACCCATTACAATAAAAACGCCCAACTCGTCGGAAAGCTCCTGCAGAGCGSTTAGATGCTGGTCGCCCTGAACCACAGCGTTTTCAGAGAGTAACCTAAATAGCGCTTTTGCACCGCTGTGGTCCCAGATCGCAGCATTTGGGGAAAAATCAAGCCAGACCGGGTAACCGGGCAGCCAACATTCCGCAAACGAAATAATATCGGCACCGTCCTTTGCAGCTGCGCGTATATAACCCAAAGCTTTGTCTAGGCTAGCCGGAAGGTTTAGGAACRCAGGGGCTTCCTGRATGATAGCGAGTGTGGGATTGTGCTTCACAGTAAGGCCTGTCCTTGAGGGCGCATGAGGGGCGCGGGTTGGTGGCTGATAGTCACCTAACTGTATGATAGTTCTAGAAAATGATTGCAAGCTTGCCTGCAGCTGACCCGCAAATTGTGATCAGCATTCACTGGACAGGGGCGAAGGAAACGCTCCATATTACGGCCTGCCAAGGGCAATCAAAAGTCTTACACGAAAGTTTGAGGCCCTGTTGATAAGTAAATTCGCGTGAGCAGGTTATATATAGCCAAGAGAATTTAACAAAAAACGGAAATTCATAATGTTACAGAAACTAGCAATTGCAATCGCGCTGATTTTTACAGCGACTATCACAAGCGCCGCATCTGACGATTCCATTTATACAAAATGGTCAAATAACAAGGCTGTTGGCGGCTATGACACAGTTGAATATTTCAAAAGTGGCGTTCCAACTAAAGGCGACAAAAAACTGACAACCGTTTACAAAGATACTGAATGGTTTTTCGCGTCCCAGGAAAACCTGGATCTTTTCGTCGCTGACCCAATGAAATACGCGCCTCAGTATGGCGGCTACTGTGCATGGGCGATGGCTGGTGGCAATGCGGCCAAGGGTGATCCAAAGCAGTGGGCAATTGTCGACGGTAAGCTCTATCTGAATTACGATAGAAGCATCAAAAAGAAATGGGATGCTGATCGTCCAGGCTTCATCGTAAAGGCGGACGTTGTATACCCAAAGAAATTCACTGACGACGAGTAGCGTCAGTACAGCTAATGTTTTGAGTACCGGGCCCGTAGTGTTTCACCGCATTACGGGCTCTTCTATTTCAGTGACCTCATTCTTTTGACTGGTAGCACTCGGCCAAGAAAAACTATTGCCCGGCTTTCCAAATGGTTGCGCCAATCTGTCACGCTGCGCTTCCCCTTTGCGTCATTTTGTACATTATAGAAGAAACCTCATGCTTGTTCGCTGCCTTGTTGCGTGGCGAACGCTTTTACGGAGTGTTGTATGCGCTTTTTCTCTAAGGCCGTTCTGGCTAAAATCACGGTTCTTGGTATCGCGGCTTTTGCCCCGAGCATCGCGGCCTTGGCTCAGAGTTCACCGATCATTACCTATAATACCCAGTTCCATCCGACGCTTGCCAAAAAGGGCATGGTGGTTAGCCAGGAGCATTTTGCCAGTGAAGCTGGCCTTGAGATACTCAAGGCAGGCGGCAACGCAGTTGATGCTGCAGTGGCTACGGGATTTGCGCTGGCGGTAACGCACCCGCAAGCAGGGAACCTAGGAGGCGGCGGTTTCATGATGGTCTATTTAAAGGACCAGGACAAAACCATCGCAATTGATTACCGGGAAATGGCACCSGCTGCGGCGTACCGCGAYTTGTTTATTGGTGAAGACGGCAAAGTTGATCGTCTTAAGGCRATGTTCAGCCTAAAATCAAGCGGCACGCCGGGCAGTGTTAAAGGCCTGGTTGAAGCGCTAGAGAAATACGGCACCATGTCACTTGGCGAAGTGATGGCCCCTGCGATTAAATTGGCGGAAGAAGGCTTCTCTATGCCGTGGGCGCTGCAGGACTCGTTGAACCGTTATGGCCGCAGGCTAAAAAAGAACCCAGCAAGCCTAGCCTATTTCTATAAAGAGGGCGGCGCGGCGTATCAGTGGGGCGATGTTTTTGTTCAGCCTGATTTGGCGAAAACGCTGAAAGCAATAGCGGCGAACGGGTCCGACGGATTTTACAAAGGCTGGGTCGCCGACAGGATTGTTGCGACGATGGAAGCGGGCGCAGGGCTGATCACGCTAGAAGACTTGGCAAAYTAYAAAGTGCGTTTCCGCGAGCCAATTGTTGGTACTTTCCGTGGTGTAAAGATCGTAACTATGCCGCCACCATCATCTGGCGGTATCCATATTGTGCAGATGCTCAACGTGTTGGAAGGGTGGGACCTTAAGGAACTTGGCCACAACAGCGCCCAGTACATCCACCGCATGGCTGAGACTATGAAATATGCTTATGCCGACAGGTCTAAATACTTAGGCGACCCGGATTTCTTCAAGGTGCCGATCAAGGCTCTGACGAGCAAAGAGTACGGAGCAAGCATTCGCGGTAAGATCAATTTGGAAAAAGCCACGCCGTCAACTGAGATATCGCCAGCGGCTTCCTTGCCGGAAGAAAGCAGTGATACGACGCATTTCTCGGTCGTGGACAGGTTCGGTAATATGGTGGCCAGCACCTACACACTGAATTTCACCTACGGCAATAGCATTTCAGTGGCTGGGGCAGGGTTCCTGCTTAACAACGAAATGGATGATTTTTCAGCTAAGCCTGGGACCCAGAATGCCTTTGGGCTGCTAGGCGGTGAAGCCAACGCGATTTTCCGTCAGCTTGTTGGCGAGCTGCCAGCTACACGGTATCGAACCGGCAGCGTACCTGCGTGATTTGTTCTGCCTGCTCCCCAGCTGGTCCCAGAAGCGCGTTCTGGAACTATCGCCAGTCGAATGGGCCGCCACTTCCGCCAGGCCGAAAGTGCAGGCCGCGCTGGAGAGCAATCCGTTCCGGCGTGTCACGCTGCACGAGCA